>JAJFVF010000013.1:300000-386812 GCA_021371935.1 bacterium | reverse complement strand
TTCTGCTTCAGGCGTGGAACCTCGACGTGGATATCGATTCTGTCGAGCATTGGACCGGAGATTCGCTGAAGATACTTTTGGATCATATGCGGAGTGCATGTACAGTTTTTGAGGTGGTCGTTGTAGAAGCCACAAGGGCATGGGTTCATAGCAGCTACGAGCATGAAGCTTGCCGGGTATGTCAGGGATGCCTGCGCTCTCGCTATGGTAACATGACCATCTTCTAGGGGCTGGCGCATTACTTCCAGCACGTCGCGTTTGAACTCGGGGAACTCATCCAGAAACAGCACTCCCCGATGCGCCAGGCTAACTTCACCCGGACGCGGATATGTTCCACCGCCGGTAAGCCCTGCGTTCGATATTGTGTGATGAGGTGAACGAAACGCCCGCTTGGTTATCAGCGCTTCGTTTGAACTCAACAGACCGCATACACTGTAGAGTTTGGTTACTTCCAGAGCCTCTTCCATATTCAGCGGGGGCAGGATAGTCGGAATACGACGTGCAAGCATTGTCTTGCCGCTGCCGGGTGGCCCGACCATAAGAATATTGTGACCGCCCGCCGCAGCAATTTCGAGTGCGCGTTTTACCGTCTCTTGACCCTTTACATCGCAAAAATCGACCTCGTAACTTGGTTCGTCAAGCGCATCGAACTCTTTTGGATCGAACATTGCAGGAAGCATATGACCCGGCTCGTTGAGGATTTGGACAACTTCAGTGAGGTTTGTTACAGGATAGACGTCGATTTCCTGGACAATAGCGGCTTCCTTGACATTATGCGCCGGGACCAGCATTCGCTTGATCTTCATCTCACGAGCACGCAGCGCAATGGGCAGAACTCCGCTGACATGCCTGACATTTCCATCGAGACTCAACTCGCCGACAATTATGCAGTCTCTTATGGAGTCCATCTCTATCTGTCCGCTTGCCGCCAGTATGCCGACTGCTATCGGCAGGTCGAATGAGGGACCTTCCTTCCTGACATCGGCGGGTGCGAGGTTGATCGTGATCCTACGCGCGGGGAACTCAAGGCCGCAGTTTTTGATTGCCGCACGCACACGCTCTATAGACTCGCGCACGGCTGCATCAGGCAGACCCACGATTGTGAAACTGGGTAGGGCAGGGGTTATGTCGACCTCCACCTCCACTAAATAAGCATCGATTCCGTTTACCGCACTCGACATTACCTGCGCAAGCATAGATCGGCTCTCCATATATTCCTAACTTTATTATATCTGTGGGCGACATACTCGTCAAATAATTGCTGAGGATGCAAGTGTAAATAAACCTGTGTCATTCCCAGCTTGACTGGGAATCCAGAAACCGGCAATCCGGCCAAAGGTGAGTGTCTGGATTCCCGCTTTTGCGAGAATGACATATGAGCGACATTTTAGTTTTGGGATGCCATCAGACCATCAAACCAAACTCTGAGCGCTATGGTGTGTCAAGAGCCAGTAATATCATTGCCAGCTTGCTTATGCGACTTGCCGTGACCGCCCATTCTGCGTCGGGATGTTTGTAGCGATATGTGTCCAGTGCCGTTGGCACAAGGATCATCGCTCCGACCCAACGTTCATTCCAGCCCAGAGCATCGGCCATGCCCTTGGTGTCGCGCTCGCTTGGACCTGTCTTTGTCAGCGCCGATGCGGCATAACCGACACTTAACCAGAAATTGAAAGCGGTTATTCCCTTCAAATATGGCTCGTCTTCATCGCTCAAATTCGGGTGTTTGATCAGTATCCATTCGTCGATGATATTTTGTGCGTTGAAACCGGCTGAGGCGGTGATATAATGCTCGCGGCGAGTCAGAGGTCTGCCTGGCTCTATGGTGAAAAACGGTATCGGTCCATAATTGACAGACTTCAGATAGGGGTCTGTCCCGAGTGAGTAATTGGCGATCACATGGCCGAGTTCATGTCCTGCAAAACCAACGAATGCTCCCTTGAAAAATTTTGACGCGCTGCCTGCCCACATGCCTTTTGGTCGTGATATGTCAGGCGCTGCTGTTTGCGCGGGATTATCTGCCATAACAAACTCTAAATCGGGTTTGTATTTGTATGAGAGGGTAGGGTGCAGTGAGCAGGTCTGCGATAACTCTGGTTTGTCTTGTATCGGTGTGGTTTCTATGGCCGTACTTTCAGGCGCACAGCAGGCACTCAGTGATAAGCATATTGCTGTAATTATATAAGTTGCTAAACTCATTTTCTTGCAGTCCTGATTGCTCGATTCTATACACTATGCTACAATGGCCTGGACACTCGAACGGAGGCCTACAGTGCACGACCATATCGGCGGTGTAAACTGGTTTTATGCATTCAGAGTTTTTTCGGCGCTTTTGCTGACCGTCGTGATGGGTGCGCACTCGTATTATAGGTATGTGCAGGAATCGGCTAAGGTGGTGTCGGCAAGAAAGCTGATGTATTGGCTGTATTCGGCAGTCTTCCTTGTGGCGAGCATTACCAACTTCGTTCTGCTTGTTCTATTACTTGCAACGGGCAGCTATGGAGGCTCGCCTTCGCATATTGGAGTGTTTACGCTGCTTCTTGTGTTCTCTTATATAGCGCTGCTTGTCGGAGCGCATAAGAACCCCTACAAATAGGCTTATTTCACGCGTCTTGCACAGCGATATCTGCCGGAGTAATATCCAGAGTTAAGAGAATCGACTCTTACTCCTCTACCGTATGTGGCTGCATGCACGAACTGCCCATTGCCTATATATATGCCCACGTGTGATATTCCACGCCGATATGTTTGGAAGAATACCAGGTCGCCGGATTTTAGACTATCGCGCGAAACGCCTGTGCCTAACCTGGACTGTGCAGCGGAAGAGTGGGGTAAAGAAATTCCATATTTCGCGAATACGTATCGTGTAAAGCCTGAGCAGTCGAAACCACCGCGGCTTGTGCCGCCTCGCACATATCTGGAACCCCTGCATGCCAGGGCGGTCTGGATAAGATTACTGTTTGCGGGAGCTGAGTTCGCGGTCTCTGTGGTGGTGTTTGCCGCAGTGCCCTCTCCTTTGGCTATCAATGGCCTGTAAACATATCCGCATGTCCCATTCGACAGCGCTATCTTAGCCCATGACCCCTTAATGGCAAGCACCTTGCCGGTCGTTCCGATTGGTAGGACTGTTATCTTTGCACTGCTCGTGCCGGGTCCTTTCCTAAGACACACATCGTTGGCTTTGGTGTGAACACTGTATCCACTTGCAGCCTTTGCGGAGTATGATTTGGCCGTTGGTGCAGAATATTTGGTGGGGATTCTAATTGTCTTGCCGAGTGCCAGAGTGGCATTCTCGCTGACACCGTTTGCTGCGGCGATTTTGCCGGGAGTGGTGTGGTATTTTTTTGCGATTGCCCAAAGGGTGTCGCCCTTTTTGACTTTATATGAAACCGAGCCTGCAAAAGCTGCGGTCGATGATAATACAAATACTATTGCGAGTAAGACGCTGCTTAGCCTTTTTTCCGTCAATACATCACGTCCCTTCGATGTTGATTGCCGGTGCCCACTTTCGTCTTCTCCGACGGCACGCGGTCGGAGGCGCTCGCATCTATGAGAACGCCCATCACCCTTTGTCGGGGTAATTGTAGCGAAGATGCAGGAAGCCTGTCAAGTACTATAAACCAGAATTGATAACTTTTTTTGACATGGTATCGACCCGGCTTTGACTTGAATTGTGGGTCACCTCTTAGTATAATAATGGTGTATGGGCAAGGTATGATTAGGGCTAGCCCGGTCATCACCCGGAAAAACAAGTATTTTTGCCGGGGAATGCCGGGAACTCGTGCTCGCTGCCCAGCGTATTTCAGTATAGGAAGAAAGGTGGAGGCCGCTTTGGTGGAACTTGCTGATACCGTCTCCGACACGACTCGGAGCGATGACAGGAGAGAGTTTGACGCGCTTGTCGAACGATATCATAAGCAGGCGTACAACATAGCATATAGAATGGCCGGCAATCATGCGGACGCGGAGGACCTGGTCCAGGATGCGTTTATCAGAGCATTCAGGTTTTTTGGGCAGTATCGACGGGAACTCCCATTCGACAGTTGGCTATATAAGATAATGTCCAACGTGTTTATTGATAAGCTTCGCAGGAGACCTAAGGCGGCGATACGATCACTCGACCAGCCGGTCGTGACTGCCGAGGGTGAAGTGGCGATGGATATCGCGGATACGTCGGACGGACCTGAAGATGCCGTTTTGTCCAGGGAGATGGACAGCCGGATTCAGGAGGCTCTGGATACTCTGCCTGAAGTGTTTCGCCTGACGGTGATTTACGCAGATATCGAAGGCCTTTCCTATGAAGAGATCGCGGAAGCTACCGATACAAATATCGGTACTGTCAGATCGCGATTGCATAGGGGCAGGAGGCTCCTGAGAAACAAATTAAAGGTATATGCTGGTCAGTTTTTGTAAGGTAGGTGGCAGGCTATGAATTGCAGACGAGTGGTGAGTTTGATGTCCGCTTATGTGGATGGTGAGCTTACGGGGGCGGAGATGCTTGAAATCAGAAGGCATCTGGGAGATTGCACGGATTGCACCGAAGAGTATGAATCGATAAGGCTGGTAAAGCAGATGCTGTTCAGGCTCGATGCCGTCAAGCCCAGGCAGGACCTTGCTGCTTCGATATTGACAACGCTTGATGCTGTCGAAGTGCCGCGATATCAGAAAATCATCAACTCTGTGGTCAATCTTATGCACCAGAAGCTGAGTCCGGTCGCTGCCGCTCTGGCAGTTTCGGGTTTTGCGCTCGTGATCATGTCGGCTGGTGGCGTAAACGATGTGAGCATGAAGTCCGGTCAGGAGATGGCTATGTCGCAATATGGAGCATATACATCCGGCGTCAAATACTCTCCGAATATATCCGCTAACTCGTATATCTTGACCGACCAGCCTCAGCCGCTTATTGTCAAAGACAATGTCAGCGAGCTTACACATTCCGATCTTAAATTTGCAAGCATCAGATAGCAGAGAGCTATGAGCTGTGAGTAACCAGATTGTCCGGGGTATTCTTGCCCCGGACAATACTCATTTTTATGGAACCACTTCGGAAGCTCACACGTCAAATCGGTCGTAAGATAAATCACCACTCGAACAGGAGGATCGACAAAATATGCGTACGGCGTTGAGTAAGGCGCTGAAGCAGCCCAGTATTGTGGTTGTATGTCTATTGAGCATTGCGCTCGGTTTTTCGCTTGCTGCAAACTATTATCATCATTCTCCATCCACCGCGATTGCCGCCACTAAAGATGCGGCTTTATCGGACTGGCGCACCGCTTTTGAAGATGTCGCCGATAAAGTCGGACCAAGTGTCGTTTATATCACCAGGGAAAAGACAGTCGAAGTGCGCGACCCGTTCTCCGGCTTTGATGACTTCTTCAACTTCGGTCCATTCAGCATGCCGCGGCAGTCTCAGCAGACCCAAAAACAGACGCAGGTTGCCAGCGGATCGGGCATCATTGTCCGCTCGGACGGATACATTCTCACCAACAGCCATGTCGTTGCCGATGCGGATAGAGTCACCGTCAAACTCCTGGACGGCCGTGAGTTCAAGGGCACAGTATTGCTCGATCCTCGCACGGACCTGGCTCTGGTCAAGATAGACGCAAAGGACCTTCCGGCAGCTCAGTTTGCCGACTCGGATAAGGTGAAAGTCGGTCAGTGGGCTATTGCCATGGGCGCTCCATTCAGACTCAGAAACACGATGACGGTCGGTGTCGTGAGCGCGATTCGCAAGGAAGTCGAAGGGTCCAATTCTCAGGAAGACCTTCCATATCCTGAAATAATTCAGACCGATGCGTCGATCAACCCTGGTAATTCCGGCGGTCCGCTGGTGGACCTTAATGGTAAGGTGATGGGGATCAACGGGGCTATTTATTCCACATCCGGCGGTAATGTCGGCATCGGGTTTGCAATACCGGTCAATACCGCAAAATTCGTAATGGCTCAACTTATCGAAAAGGGCAAAGTGGTCAGAGGATATCTGGGAGTGAGTATGAAAGATCTTACTCTCACACTATCCAAAAAGCTTGGGGTAAAAGAAGGCGTACTTGTGGAGGATGTTCAGAGTGATTCTCCAGCAGACAATGGCGGCATCAAGGTCAAGGATGTTATTACGAGCGTGGATGGTAAGCAGACCAAGAATGCGGCGGCGCTCAGACATGCAGTCGAGACTATAGCTCCAAACACGCCTGTTAAGGTGACCGTGGTCCGCGAAAAGGCAGAGAAAACGCTGACTGTGAAAGTCGGCGAAGTGCCTGATAAATTGAACGGCATATCGACATCCGACGAGGATTCGGTCAAGACAGGGCTTACAGTACAGCCTCTGACTCCCGATGTGGCGGAATCTATCGGCGTGGACAAAGACATTAAGGGCGTCGTTGTTCGCAAAGTGGAGCCGGGCACTCCCGCCGAGAGGGCAGGGTTTGCCGTCAAGGACGTCATCACTGAGATAGATGATGCTCCGATCACCAGTGTTGCGTCATTCGCAAAAGCTGTGAGCAAGCTCAAGAGCGGCGATACATCCATTGTTGTGGTGCAGCGCGGCGACCGCAATGTCATAATCGAAATGACAATGGACTAAACTGACCCGGATTATGCGCTTACCACATAATCCGGGTCTCTGAGAGCATTATTCACGTAATAGCTGGCAGGTTACGGATCAAAGCCCCGCAGTCCATAGACCGCGGGGCTTGTGGTCAGGCAGGGCGAGCCCCTTCTCGGGTTAGCTCTCTTGTGCATAATCCTGACTATGTTGCACCGGCTCTGAATATATCCTCTTCTTCGTCGCTTTCCTCATGGACCGCCGACATATATGCGTCAACACATTCCTGACTACAAAACGGCATGGCTACTGATCCTTCCTCAGGAACAGCTAATATCTGCTCTCCCTCAAGGATGGGTTTTCCGCAGTATGTACACTTATGTTTATAGCCCTCGGGTGATGTATCCTTGTCGATCAACGCAACTCGCCTCACTCAAATATCTGCACATAATTTGTATACCCTGTTGTGTAATTATGAAACATTTGAGTCTTGATGTCGGCAATGGGATGAAAAAGTGCATAAGCGCTGTTGACAATCAGCTATGCTGATAACATAATACTAGTACATAGTCGCATCATCGTTTGCTCGATATTGGGGATAGGATATTGGTTTCGCTGAGAAAAAAAGGGTTCACGCTGATCGAACTGCTGGTCGTCATTGCCATCATCGCCATTCTGGCGGCAATACTGTTTCCGGTCCTTACAAACGTGAAGGAAAAGGGCAGGGCGACAACATGTACCAGCAACTTGAGGCAGCTCACAATGGCCATATTTCAATATTGCGACGACAATAGCGGCATAATGCCGCCTGTTCACCCTGGAGGTCATTTTTCCCGAGATTGGGCCGGCTGCGTTGGAATTAATGGGGTTGATGTAAGACAAGCCCCTATTTGGAAATGGATACGAAACGAGAAAGTGTTTGCTTGTCCGTCCGGCAAAAAGCCTTTATCGTACGCAATGAATATGTTTATGGGCACTTACGATGTCAAGGGCGATATAAGATATAACCTGAAACTTGAGACGGAATGTGCGGGCAGAGCGCGCAATGTCATGCTGCTTATACATGACGGCAACCATGATGACGGATATTTTGCCATCGACAACAGCACCAACATTCCAGACAATATCCATTTGGGCGGCACTTGTCTATCATATTGCGACGGGCATGTCAAATGTGCTCCGAAGGCCGCGCTCAAGGCCGAGTGCGACAAGGGAGACTGGTACAGCCAAGCCTGGTGGGATTATCTGCGTAAGGGCTAGGAAGTGCGGTTTGTAGGGCTGTGCGCCTGCTATGATATCATTTTTTGTGCTTCTTGCCGGTGGAATTTCTAACCTCTTGCGCCAGCTCATATACGAATGAGGTGAGGTCGCGCTCCTGTTCTTTGAGGTTACGCACCTCCAGCAGGAGTACGTCTTTCATCTGTTGAAGGACCTTGCCCTGAGTATTTCGCAGTTCTTCGACCTCGGCGGTCAGTTCCTGGACCGACTCAACCAGCGATGCATTGGCCATGGCTTTGGCGGCGCGGGTAAGAGCCTGAGGATCTATCGCGGAGTCCTGCTCGAAGCGCCTTACCGACGATTCACTGAGCATGCGCCTGGGTTTGCCATCCGATCCCTGCACCAGGATCGAGTCGATCTCTCCACTCGATATGAGACGGTCCATGGCCTCATGGGAGAGGGCAAGACGGTTCATTATAATATCGCACTCAAGCGTGTAGTCTCCGACCCCGGCTCCTCCATCCACTTCGGGAAAGACGATCGACTCTGAATCATCTTCAGTTGCATCGGCGGTTTTTTCAGTCAGGCCATGCGCACGCCACTCGTCCCTCAGGCGGGCAATGCCCACAGGGACAACTTCGGACTCTGTATTTGTTTGCTGCTCCATCTCGGGAGCGTTGTTTTCGATGTCATTCATTGCAGTATATATTACTTTACTAATATAGGTCGGCATTCCTTCCAAACTCAGGCATAAATGCAAAATGTCCTCAAAAACGGGTATTAATGAAAGGGAACTAACAAATAAACACCCGGCGACAGGCAGGTTTTTGCCTCGGTTACGCGCAAGTGGCGACCGACTGGGAATATACCGTATTTAGAAACACTTCACACGCTCAAGACAGAATTGCAAACCGTTAAATATGTAACAATTGGTACCTATTGGACAGCAGCAGATTCAATAGTGAAATATCACTCGACAATAAGAAGATTTGGTTGACATCACTGTATGCGTTGCATATAATTGAAATGTGGTCTTGTTTTGTTTTAGAGACCCATTGTGAAAAATATCACGAGGTTCTGCCTCATAGTAAATGTGGTGCGGGCAATAGATGGGCGACGGTAGTATCAATTTTTCGCTCTCGCAGATTTGCGAGATGCTTGACGGGTCTATTATTTGCGGCATGGACAGAGCGCATGAGACGGTTTCCAGCGCATGCGGGTGCGATCTGATGAGCGATGTTCTTGCGTTCACTCGCTCGGGATCGGTGCTGCTGACGGGGCTCACCAATGCCCAGGTGGTAAGGACTGCCGAAATGCTGGACCTTAAGGGCATTGTTTTTGTCAGGGACAAAAGGCCGGATGAACATGCAGTCCGCATGGCTCAGGCTCTGGGGCTTGTCCTCATTCTTTCGCCGCATCCTTTATATGAAAGCTGCGGAAGACTGTATAAGGCAGGGCTTGCAGGCTGCAAGGAACGTCAAGAGTCGGATAGTATAAAGGTTTGAGAGTCTGAGGGTCTGAAGGTTTGATAGTTTGATTGTGCATACACAGCACTTGATTATCAAACGATCTCACCATCAAACCAAAACGCCTATGGATCATAACGCTATTGACAGTACAACCTCATTGCACTTTGTATTTGAGGTGCAGGGAGGCGATTTTAATAAGGCGGGGGATGCTTCAAGCAAGGTAAAGAAAATCCTCCAACAGATAGGCTCGGATTCCACTGTCGTCCGTAGAGTTGCGGTCGCCTGCTATGAAGCCGAGATGAACGTTGTGATACATGCTCATCACGGGTTCGTGACTCTGGATGCGGACATAAATCAGGTAATTATCGTCGTGGAGGATGAAGGTCCGGGCATCGAAGACATAGAAATGGCCATGACTCCGGGTTACTCGACTGCACCGGACTATGTCAGAGAGATGGGTTTCGGTGCTGGTATGGGGCTGCCGAATATGAAGAATTGTGCCTCACAGATGGAGATCAAATCTCGCAGAGGCATAGGAACTACGGTCCGCATGGTATTTGAAAATGCTTAAGGTCAAAAATCAGCAGTATTTCCACTCCGTCCACCTGATGGAGGACAAGTGCAAAGGATGTGTGAACTGCATCAAGCGATGCCCGACCGAGGCTATCCGCGTGCGCGACGGCAAAGCTCACATCATTGAGGAGCGCTGCATAGACTGCGGTGAATGCGTGCGAATCTGTCCTAACCAGGCGAAAATTGTTGTGGCAGACACCCTGGAAAACCTCAAGGCATATAAATACAACGTTGCGCTGCCTGCTCCGGCAATATATGGGCAGTTTCGCGAAGGCATCGATCCGCGTCATGTAATGGCGGCTCTGCTTGCGATTGGGTTCGATGATGTTGTGGACGTGGCGTTTGCAGCAGACCTTGTGGGTAAGAAAATTCGCGAGGCAATCAGTGCACCCAGTGAAATCAGACCTTTCATATCTTCCGCGTGCCCGGCGGTCGTCAGGCTGATCCAGGTGAGATTTCCGAACCTGGTCGAGCATATACTGCCTGTGCTTTCACCCATGCGTGCAGCAGCCAATATTGCTCGAAATCATGTTACCGAGAAGATGGGACTTGATCCCAAGGATGTGGGTGTTTGGTTTATCAGCCCATGTCCCGGCAAGGTCAGTGCCGTCAACGAACCTGCAGGGACCGAGGATAACACCATATCCGGCGCGATCCCAATTGCTGAAGTATATCCGCTCATTCGAGAAAAACTCAACCATAACCAAGAAGAATTGGATCAGATTGTTGCTGATCTTAAGCCGGGAAGCGGGCTTGGACTTGGATGGGCGCGCTCGGGCGGCGAAAATCAGTCAATAGGCGGCTCACGGCAGATTGCGGTGGATGGAATACACAGTGTGATCCAAATTTTGGAAGATGTCGAACGAGGCAAACTTTCCGACATCGACTACATCGAGGCTCAGGCCTGTGTGGGCGGATGTGTCGGAGGCGTGCTAACTGTAGAGAACTCATTTATTACCCGGCGGCGGGTGCGGATACTTGCGACCGATAATGCGGGCAGGCTCGACGGTGTTCTTTGTGACGAAATGGCCTGTGAGGCTCTCGATAATGAAGACTGGTTCCGTCACGATAGACCCATAGAGCCGAGGCCGACATTGAAGCTCGATGATGACATGGCTGTGGCGATCCGCAAGATGGAGCAGATGGAGAGAATTGTCGAAGATTTGCCGGGGTTGGACTGCGGAAGCTGCGGCGCTCCGAACTGTCGTGCACTCGCCGAAGATGTGGTCAGGGGTCTGGCAAACGAAATGGACTGCGTGTTCAAGCTCAGAGAACGGGTGGCACAGCTTGCGGGAGAGATGATGGAACTGGCTGAAAAAGCCCCTCCGGCGATGGGGCATGTAGAGAAGAAGGCGGAGATAGAGAATGCTATTGGAGAACATAGCGCAAAAACTAAACCTGATACCGAGAAATGAAGCCAGTGCAAATGTGGAGGTGACCTCCGGTTACGCTTCCGACCTGCTCAGTGATGTCCTCGCAAAGGCGAAAAACGGCGCGATATGGGTCACAAATCAGAAGCATATCAATGTCATCGGTGTCGCAGTAATGCTGAACCTGGCGGGTGTGGTGATTGCCGGAGGAGTCGAGCCTGAACCCAGCACAATCACAAAAGCAAAAGTGGAAAACGTTTCTTTATATACTACCGATATGTCGCTCTACGAACTGGTAGGCAAGCTCAACGAGATGGGCATACGGAGCTGCTGATGTGCGCAGTGCACAACAAATAACTCATAACTCGAAACGCATAAAGGCATATCAGGCCGATCTGCATATACATACTCTGCTCTCGCCGTGCGGTGAGCTGGAGATGATACCGCCGCTTATCATTGAGGCGGCAAAGGCGGCCAGACTGGACATTATAGGCATCGCCGATCACAATTCGTGCGAAAACGCAGGGGCTGTAATCGAAGCGGCAAAAAGCAGCGGGATCAGAGTAATGCCGGGTCTGGAAGTGCAGTCGGTGGAGGGTGTGCACTTGCTGTGTCTGTTTGACCTGGTGGATCAGGCAGAGGCGATGCAGGCGGTTGTATACGAGAGCCTGGTCAATATGGCAGGCAATTATTTATTTTCCGAGCAGCAGTTTGTGGTCGACTCGGAGGGCGAGTTCATCAGGCATTGCAACAAGCATATCGCCCTGCCGACCACAATGGACATAGACGAGGTTTATCAGAGAGTGAGCAGTATAGGCGGGATAATGATCCCATCGCACATTGACAGAAAATCAACCGGCATGATCGACGTTCTGGCTATGATTCCCGACTCACCGGATTTCGATGCGCTCGAGATCAGCATCAACATGACGCCGGACCAGGCGCGGTGTGCTTTCCCCAGTGTGGGTGATAAACCCATTATTCAAAACTCGGATGCGCACTGGCTGGATGCGATAGGCCAGAGGCGGACTATATTGCATCTGGAACATCGAAATGTGGGCGAGATAAGAATGGCGTGCAGGGGTGAGCATGGCAGGAGGGTGGAGAATGCGTGAGCTTTCAATGCACATCCTTGACCTGGCTCAAAACTCCATTGCAGCGGGCGCCACCAGGCTTGATATTGAAGTTGCTGCAGATACAAAGGCTGATAAACTCACAATCTCGCTCAAGGATAACGGCCGCGGGATGGATGCAGATTTCCTGGCGAGGGTGCGTGACCCGTTCACTACTACTCGCACGACCCGAAGAGTGGGGCTTGGCATCCCCATGTTTGAGGAGGCGGCCAAGTCGTGTGACGGCAGTCTGTCGATAGATTCAGTTCCGGGTGTCGGTACAAAAATTGAAGCGGTTTTCAGACTCAGTCATATTGACCGCGCGCCTTTGGGGGATATGGCATCGACCGTTGTGAGCATAGTGGCGGTCAATCCTGATCTGCATTTGAGATATACGCAGAGTATGGATAATGAGGTTTTTTTGCTGGATACGGATGATGTGAAAGCCGAACTCGACGGTGTGCCTATAAATGAGGGCGCTGTGCTCAGATGGCTGAGCGAATATATACAGAAAAATTATCAATACCAAATCTAAAGTATAAAATCTCTACGGGCAGGAATGCCCGCGAAGAGAGGTCAAGGGCAAGAATCCCCCCGACCATCGACATCAGGGACGTTATGAGTCTATGGATGTGATCGTTAAGAAGAAAACATGGACTATCAAGCGGATATTAATGACTGTTGTGTTGGTAATAGTCACCGCTTTTGTTATGTATATCATTCTCGGACTAAGCACGTTTGCTTATTTGACACATTCATATAATGCGCTGTGTCCTGGTATGACACGCATTCAGGTGAAAAGTGTATTACGTGGGTTTAGCGAATCACAAAGCTCGACTGAAGAATTGAGCAAATGCGGCAGGGGTGTTGTAAAAGACTCAGATAGTCGGGTTTACAGATACGATTTGTTTGGATTCAAATGGCTTGACGGACCGATTTATGTAATCTTTGACAAGAGAGGCCGTATGGACTTTGCAATAGACGCATACGAATAAGTTTCAGCAAATAATCAATCCCAAATCTAAAATACTAAATCTTTGATCTTTGATCGGGCTGGATATCTGATCCAGCCCGGAAAAGAAGTTTACGATTTCAAATCGCATGATTCATTTCCGGTCGCGATCGGAAATCGCGCCCGAACATGAATAAGTTTCGGCGAATAATCAATATCAAATCTAAAATACTAAATCTATCAGGGGGTGAAACAATTTATGAAAACACTCGAAGATCTAAAGAAAGTGCGGGAGAAAGCTCTTGAGCAGATGAAACTGCGCGAGGGCAAGTTTTCTGCAAAGGTGGTCGTCGCAATGGGCACATGCGGAATAGCGGCGGGCGCTCGTGAAGTGATGACTGCCATACTGGATGAACTCGACAAACGCGGGATATCCGATGTGTCGGTCACACAGACCGGATGCAAAGGGCTGTGCGAGCAGGAGCCGACGGTCGATGTAATCAAGGACGGCAAGTCCGTGACATATGGTTATATCGATGCGGATAAAGCACGTCAGATCATCGCCCAGCATATCGTCAATGGCAGTATCATCGGCGACTGGGTCGTTTCAGCGAGCTAATTATCTGAATCTTGAAATCTGAATCATGGATTGCGGGCAGAGACGATTCATGATTCATAATTGCGCGAAGCGCTTAGGGGTGTATGAACGCTCTGAGGGGGCTTCAGAAACCCGTTAGGAATCGTGGCATGAACACTTTCGCGACTGCTCCGCGGTGTTGTTGTGTTCGCCACGAAGGGAACGAAAATGCTCCGCATTTTCGAAGGAGGTAAGAGGAAGTTGTCGACACACACTTGTGAATGTGAGGCCAAGGCAAAAGCCGCGCAAGAGGAAGAAGCCAGGCTTTACGAAGAACTGGATAAGATTATAGCCAAACATAAGGAAGTGAAGGGTCCACTGATCCAGACCCTGCATGCCGCTCAGGAGCTTTTTGGCTGGCTGCCTGAAAAGGTTCAGGCGCGCATCGCCAAGGGACTGGATGTGCCCTTGAGTGAGGTGCACGGCGTGCTCAGTTTTTATTCATTCTTTACCACGGTCCCACGGGGCAAGCATACGATCAGGGTATGCCTCGGGACTGCATGCTATGTCCGCGGTGGAAAGCAGGTCCTCGAAAAGTTCGAGCACGAACTCGGCATAAAGGTCAATAATACCACAGAGGACAGGGAGTTCTCCCTTGAAGTGAACCGATGCGTGGGCGCTTGCGGCCTCGCGCCGGTCGTTACGGTAGGCCCGGATATCTATCGCCGCGTCAAAGTGGACAAGATTCCGGAGATCATCAAGAAGTACAGGGGGAGCTAACAGATGGCTGATCAGTTTTATAGGACTCATGTGCTTGTCTGCGCGGGCGCGGGATGCGTCTCGTGCGGATGCAAGGATGTGGCCGAGGCTATGCGCAGCGAGATCGAAAGCCATGGCCTTGCCGATGAAGTAAAACTCGTAATGACCGGCTGCATGGGGTCATGCAACCTCGGTCCGGTCGCAGCAATTTTACCCGACGGCACTTTTTATGAAAAACTCACTCCTGAGGGCGCAAAGCGGATAGTCGAGGAGCATTTGCTCAAAGGCCGCCCTGTCGAGGACCTTATGCACAAAGAGGGCGAGGGCGAATCCGTCTTGCCCAGGATGCAGGATGTGCCTTTCTTCAAGAGGCAGCTCAAGATCGTCCTGCGCAACTGCGGCATTATCGACCCGGGCAATATTGAGGAGTATATAGCCCGCGATGGCTATTCAGCCCTAGCCAAAGCCCTTGGTGAGATGACACCCGAGCAGGTTATCGACCAGGTCAAGAAATCAGGATTGCGCGGACGCGGCGGCGGCGGCTTCCCGACTGGTCTCAAGTGGGAGTTTACCGCAAAGGCAACGGGCGATCAGAAATACGTATTGTGCAACGCCGACGAGGGTGACCCGGGCGCATTCATGGACCGCAGCGTCCTTGAGGGCGACCCGCATTCGGTTATAGAAGCTATGACGATTGCAGGCTATGCGGTCGGCGCGAATCAGGGTTATGTCTATGTCCGTGCCGAGTATCCTCTGGCTATCGAGAGACTCCAGACAGCTATCAACCAGGCCAGAGAGTGGGGGTTCCTCTCAAAGAACATTATGGGCACCGGTTTCGGGTTCGATTTGGACATCAGGATCGGCGCGGGAGCGTTCGTCTGCGGTGAAGAGACAGCCCTCATGGCGAGTATCGAGGGTAAGCGCGGCGAGCCAAGGCCGAGACCGCCGTTCCCGGCGATATCCGGCCTCTGGGAGTGCCCGACGCTGCTTAATAACGTCGAGAGCTACGCCAACATCACATGGATCATCCAAAATGGAGCAGATGCCTTCGCTGCAATCGGCACTGAGGGCAGCAAGGGAACTAAAGTATTCGCGCTGGCAGGCGCTATCAATAACTCAGGTCTTGTCGAAGTCCCGATGGGGACCACACTGGGCGATATCATATTCGATATCGGCGGCGGTGTGCGCAACGGCAAGAAATTCAAGGCCGCTCAAGCCGGTGGACCTTCGGGCGGGTGTATTCCCAAGGAGCATCTCAACGTCCCGATGGACTATGACTCGCTCAAGGAACTGGGCGCGATGATGGGGTCGGGCGGTCTCATCATTATGGACGAAAACACATGTATGGTGGACCTTGCCCGCTATTTCCTCGACTTTATTCAGGACGAGAGCTGCGGCAAATGCACCCCATGCCGGGTTGGGACCAAGCGTATGCTTGAAATTTTGACCCGGATCGCCCATGGGCTGGGTCAGGATGGCGATATAGAGCTGCTGATAGACCTGGGAACACAGATACGCGACTCAGCGCTCTGTGGTCTGGGCCAGACGGCTCCGAACCCGGTCCTGTCGACCATCCGCTATTTCCGCCATGAGTATGAAGCTCATATCAAAGACAAGCGCTGCCCTGCATGTGTATGCAACTCGCTCTTTGATGCGCCGTGTTCGCATACATGCCCTGCCGGGACGCATGTTCCGCAGTATGTCGCTTTGATCGGTGCTCGCAGGTTTACCGATGCCCTGCGTTTGATCCGCGACAAGAACCCGTTCACATCGGTCTGTGGGCGTGTATGCAATGCGCCTTGCGAGGACAAGTGCAGGCGCGCTCAGATTGACGAGCCTCTCTCGATCCGTGCTCTAAAGCGATTTGCAGCCGACTCCGCAGAAAACGGCAATCTGCCTCTTCCGTCGAAGAGACTCTCAAGGGTCGCAGGTAAGAAAGTCGCCGTCATCGGCGGCGGACCCGCGGGTCTCACGGCGGCGTATCACCTCGCAAGGATGGGTCATGTTCCCACTGTATTCGAGGCTGACCCTGTCGCAGGAGGCATGCTTGCAAGCTGCATCCCGCCGTACAGGCTTCCGCGTGAAGTCCTTGCCGGTGAGATCGATATGATCAAGCAGCTCGGCGTTGAGATCAAGCTAAATACGCGCATCGGCAAAGATATTCCATTCGAGAAGATCAAGAATGACTACGACGCCGTATTCATTGCTGTCGGCGCAGACAAAGGTTGGACACTCGGCATTCCGGGCGAGAGCCTGAACGGCATATATGATTCGATCACGTTCCTCAAGGATGTGAACCTGGGCAGGAATACGATCAAGGTCGGCGAGAAGGTTGCAGTGGTCGGCGGTGGCAATGCCGCAATCGATGCTGCGCGCACTGCCCATCGTCTCGGAGCGAAGAAAGTGACAATCGTCTACCGCAGACTGCGTGACGATATGCCCGCGGCCGAGGAAGAGATTCATGAAGCTGAGGTCGAAGGGATCGAGATCAAGTATCTCTCGCTCCCGGTCGAGGCTGTCGGTGAGGGCGGTAAGGTCAAGACTCTCAAGTGCCAAATGCTGGAGCTTGCAGACTTCGACAAGTCAGGACGCCGCGCTCCCAAGCCTATCGACGGGGCAATCTTCGATCTGCCGGTCGATACGGTCATCACTGCTATCAGCCAGGAGCCTGACGTCAAATTCGCAGGAGAAGACCTCAAGACCAAGCGTGGAGGCACTGTCCAGATCGAGGAGTCGACTATGAAGACAAACCTCGATGGTGTATTCGCGGGTGGCGATGTCGTGAAGGGTCCGTGGACTGTGATCGGCGCTATCGGTGACGGCATCAAAGCTGCAATCTCAATCGACCGATACCTGGGCGGCTATGGCGAGCTTGCCTCGGATGCTGAGGATATTGAGATTCCGAAAGCTCCAGAGGATGTGGACGATATAGTCGAGACTCCGCGCGTGTGCTGCAATATGCTCGCTGTGGAGAAGCGCGTGGGTATGACCGAGGTCGATTTGGGCTTTACCAGAGAACAGGCGCTCCGCGAGGCCGCCAGGTGTCTGAGGTGCGATGCAGGGACATAGCAAATGGGAGGGCGAGGCTCCTGCCGAGCCGCTGTCGAAGGCAGCGTAACTCCCTCTCCTGGGGGAGAGCAAAGAATCCTCTCCCTAGCGGGAAAGGATCGGGTGAGGGCGCAGTCCTTCGCACATAGCTTTTAGTTCCGAACGAAAGAGGAAACCTATGGAAAACATCAAAGTAACCGTTGATAACATAACAGTGGAAGTCCCCAAAGGCAGCACAGCTCTGGATGCTGCGCGCGCCGCGGGGATATATATTCCGACACTCTGCCATATGGACGGCCACAAGGCTCTTGGCGCATGCCGGGTGTGCTTGGTAGAGGTCGAGGGCGGACGAGGTCTGCAGGCAAGCTGCGCGTTTCCCGTGGCCGACGGTATGGTCGTGCATACCAACACCAGGCGCGTCCATGACGCGCGCAGGACTGTGGTCGAACTGATGCTCTCTGCGCACAGGCAGGAGTGTCTGACATGCGTTCGCAGTCTCAACTGCGAACTGCAAGCCCTGGCCAAGCGTATGGGCATTCAGGAGAACCGCTTCGAGGGCGAAATGCCGCCTGTGCTGGTTGACACCAGTTCCCCGAGCATTGTCCGCGACTCTAGCAAGTGCATTCTATGCCGCAGGTGCGTTACTGTCTGCAATGAGGTGCAGAGTGTGGGGCAGCTATTCCCTGTCGAGCGGGGGTTCGAGACTGTGATTGCTCCCGCCGCAAAGAAGAACCTGGGCGATGTGGCTTGCGTGGCATGCGGGCAGTGTATCAGCATATGTCCGGTGGGCGCTCTGCGTGAGAAGAGTCATATTGAGCGCGTATGGGATGCCATTAATGACCCGGAGAAGTATGTCATCGTGCAGACAGCTCCTGCCGTTCGAGCCGCGATTGGTGAAGAGTTCGGTATGCCTGCAGGGAGCCTGGTCACAAAGAAGATGGTGGCGGGTCTGCGCAGACTTGGGTTCGACAAAGTCTTTGATACGGACTTCACCGCCGACCTTACGATCCTTGAAGAAGGCAACGAACTTCTCCAGCGCCTTAAGACGGGCGGCGTGCTCCCGATGATTACGTCATGCTCGCCGGGCTGGATCAACTTCATCGAGCACTTCTACCCCGAACTGCTGCCGCATCTATCGAGCTGCAAGAGCCCGCAGCAGATGTTCGGCGCTCTGGCAAAGACATATTATGCCGACAAGATCGGTGTCAAGCCAGAGAACATATATTGCGTCTCGATCATGCCGTGCACAGCCAAGAAACTGGAAGCCGGGCGCGATGAGATGTGCAGTGTCGATGATATTCCTGATGTGGATGCGGTCCTGACGACCCGCGAAGCCGCTCAGATGATGCGCGAGATGGGTGTGGACTTCCCGAACCTGCCCGATGAGCCGTTCGATGAGCCTCTGGGTATCTCCACGGGCGCGGCGGTCATATTCGGTGCGACAGGCGGCGTTATGGAAGCTGCTCTGCGCACTGTATATGAGGTGGTTACAGGCGAAACTCTCAAAGATGTGAACCTGACAGCCGTTCGCGGCCTGGAAGGTGTCAAGGAAGCCACCATTCCGCTTGTATGTGCCGAGGGCAAGGGTCAACTGGACGTAAAGGTTGCCGTAGCCAGTGGGCTTTCCAATGCCCGCAAGCTGATGGACCTGATTATGGAGGGCAAGGCCGACTATCACTTCATAGAGATCATGTGCTGCCCCGGCGGGTGTATCGGCGGAGGCGGCCAGCCTATTCCGACAAACGACGAGATCAGGCAGAAGCGGATCGAGGCCATATATCGTGAAGACGAGGGTCTGCCCGTGCGAAAGAGTCACGAGAACCCTGCCGTGATGGCGCTCTATAAGGAGTTCCTTGGCGAGCCGCTGGGCCATAAGTCGCACCAACTGCTTCACACGAAGTATACTTCCAGGTCTATCTGGCCGACGGATGTGCCTGTGGACGATATCGAAAAGGTCGAGTCCAAGAAGTAGTTTTGGTTTGATGGTTTGATAGTCTAATTGTTTAATGGCTTGATGACAGGGACAGGGTGTGTCCCGAAACTAAGGTATGAAACTATGTCATTCCCAGCTTGACTGGGAATCCAGAAACAGGCGCTTCAATGAAAACTTAGCGTCTGGATTCCCGCTTTCGCGGGAATGACAAGGTATCTCATATCTGCCAGCCTGGGTGGCGATTTCCGAATCGCCACCCAACTCCCTCTCCTGGGGGAGAGGGTTGCGGTGAGGGTGAAGCCTTTCGGAACCACTGAAACGCTGAAAATTATGAGACGCTGAACACAGTGAGTGTTCAATGACTCAGCGGCTCTGGAGAAGCGTCCATTTGGGAACAAATTCTCGATACACCGAAAAATATGGTGACAATGGTAGGAGAAGTATTTGCACGTATTACGCGACAAAATAACCCGACAGAATATAGCTCCGGTTTTGGTTAGTAGCGTACTTTTGCTTGGTGTCTGGATCAGCCTTATTTTGCATTTTCCAGGTGCAGGGAGGAAAAATCCTCCATTCCACAAGTTCGGCGGGTTCAATTTTGATGAGTGGTGGATAGGGTGGATAATTTACGGCGGCCAATTCTTAATAACCCTAATTTTATTGCGGAGTCGCTTTAGTTATAAACCGATACTGATTGTTGTGATTGTTGTTTTGGCAACATGTCTTCTTGTTCATATGACAACATTCTTGATCGCGCTTGAAAGACCGTCAATATAATTTTGAGTGATTATGAACTCATGATTTGAAATTCAGAATTTAGAAATTCTCATCTGTTCACCCAACGTTGAGGACCGAAGGCGAGCAGCAAATAATCAATCAAAAATAAACAATACTAAATTCTTCGGAGGAAAACTGTGGGTTGTGATTCGTGTGGATGCAGTTCGCTGATCGTAGAGATCATCGAAAAATATGACAGTGACAAACGTAATCTGATCCCACTGCTTCATGAGCTTCAGGACGAGTTAGGTTTCCTCTCGCCCGAGGTGATGGAGACAGTGGCGGAAAGGCTGGATGTGACCGTGGGCGATGTCCATGGCGTCGCCACGTTCTACAGCCTGTTCTACACCAAGCCGCACGGCAGGCACATTGTGCGCTTATGCGACTCGCCGCCATGCCACATCGAGGACAGTAAGCAGATTCGAGATGCCGTCACCGCGGAACTCGGTATAAAGCCGGGCGAGACCACGGAGGACGGCATTTTTACTTTCGAGACTGTGAGCTGCATGGGTCTGTGTGGTGTTGCGCCCGCGATGATGGTCAATGACGATGTCTACGGCAATCTCACGCCAGAGATGGTGCCGGGGATTCTGGCGAAATATGTTTCGGGAACAAGTTCCCGAAACACCGGAAACACCGGGGTCGGCGCAAAGGAGGGCAGATAAATGTCGTTCTATAGAGCACATGTTTTGGTAGACACGGGCACACCCGCCGTCCTCAAAGGCGCGATGGCCATAAAGACAGCGCTGGTCAATGAGATCAAGAAAAAGGGTCTGGATAAAGAGATCAAAGTGGTCGAGACGGGCGATCTGGGGCTTACAGGAGCCGGTCCGGCGCTGGTAATATATCCCGAGGGCGTGACCTATGCAAATGTTACTGCCCAAGATATCCCGGAGATCGTAGAGGAGCATCTGCTCAAGGGCAGGCAGGTCAAGCGATTGGTATATACGGGTCCATCGGCTGCAGTGGTCGACGGCAAAGCCAAACCGCGCGCTGGTGAGGTGAGGGTGGTCCTCAAGAATGTCGGTGTGATCGACCCGACCAGCATTGACGAATATATCGCGCATGGCGGCTATGACGGTCTTGCCAAGGCTCTTACGGGGATGAAACCCGAAGATGTGATAGCCCAGGTCAAAGCGTCTCAGCTCAAGGGTCGCGGCGGAGCGGGTTTCCCGACGGGACTGAAGTGGGAGTTTACCGCTAAGGCGACCGACAAGCACAAGGCCGTGATCTGCAATGCGGACGAGGGCGAGCCGGGCAACTTCAAGGATCGGCTGATACTCGAAGGCGACCCACATCAGGTAATCGAGGGAATGATCATCGCGGGCTACGCGGTGGGCGCCGGCGAGGGCTACATATATATTCGCGGCGAGTATCATCAGTCGGTTTCTCATACGGAGAAGGCTATCGCGGATGCCCGGGCTATGGGTATCCTCGGCAAGAATATCTTCGGGTCAGGGTTCGACTTCGATATCAAGATTTTCAAGGGTGCTGGAGCCTATATCTGTGGTGAAGAGACCGCTCTGCTGGAGTCTTTGGAAGGAAAACGCGGCGAGTCTCGGATGAAGCCGCCCTTCCCACCGACCTACGGCCTGATGGGCAGCCCGACTGTCATAAACAATGTCGAGACCCTGGCTACCGTTCCGCATATAGTCGCATTCGGCGCGGACTGGTATTGCACGCTTGGAACAGAGAAGACCAAGGGCACAAAGATATTCTCGCCATGCGGCGATGTGCTCTATCCCGGTGTGTATGAAGTGCAATTCGGGGTCACGCTGCGGGAGGTAATATACAACCTTGCGGGCGGTATCAAGAGCGGCAGGCGCTTTAAGGCTTGTCTGATGGGCGGACCAAGTGGTGTTGTGGTCGGTGAGGATGCGCTGGACAGGCGTCTTTGTGCTGAGGACCTTACGCCGGGTGCGGGAGCGCTGATCGTGCTCGATGAGAGCAGGTGCATCGTAGACCTCATGCAAAATGTCGCCGAGTTCTTCTATCACGAGAGCTGTGGGCAGTGCGTGCCGTGCCGCGAGGGAACAAAACGAATTCTTGAAATCCTGAACTGGTGGACATCCGGCGCGGGCAGTGAGGAAGACCTGAAACTGCTCGAATCGCTGGGCGACACTATGGCGGCTTCGTCGAAGTGCGGACTGGGGCAGTTTGCGGCTGTGGCGTTTAGGAGCAGTCTGCCTCTTTTTAGGGATGAATATCTGGCTCACGTGAGAGATAAAGTCTGCCCGGCAGGCGTCTGTGCGATGGATAAAGTTCTTGAGGAGGCGCAGGCCTGATTTAGTATTTACGCGTAATGCGGATTAGATTGAGCGTGAACAATGCCTTTTTCAGTCGGCGAAGGCCGACTTCGTGCTGTTGTAGCTGCGGTTTCAACCGCACGGCGAATAAATTCGCGGCTACAAAGGCACAAAGTCCCCCTACGGGGACTAAAACAATAGTTTAATCCGCATAATGCGTTAGTGTTTAGTATATTGTATTGATTATTGTCTCGAAGTGCCGACCTTAACTCCCTCTCCTGGGGGAGAGGGCAACTGATTTGGTACTTAATATATTGTATTGAGTATTGTGTTTTGACGTAAGATATCGCATCAATATGCAGAAATATCGTTTCAAGCTCAGTCATTCCGAGGAGGAACGACGAGGAATCTGCTTTGAACCATACTGAAACAATTCTTGTAAAGGTGATAAACTATGGCAATTAACCTTACGATAAACGGACAGAGTCTGATAGCCGAACCGGGCGATACCATCCTGACTGCTGCTCGCAAGGCAGGAATCTACATACCGACGCTCTGTTACCACTCCGACCTCATGCCCGACGGTGTGTGCCGGGTATGTTCGGTGGAGGTAAAGGGACAGAGAACACTGTGTGCTGCGTGCTGCTATCCGGTTTCCGACGGAATGGAAGTTCTGACGCATACGCCAAGGGTGCGTGAGGCGCGCAAAATGATCGTTGAACTCATGCTGGCGAACCATCCACAGGAGTGTCTGACATGCGCCAAAAGTGGAAAGTGTGAACTTCAGGCGCTTGCTAAAGAGTTCGGCATTCAGGATATACGTTTCAAGGGTGAGCGCAAGATTTGGGATAAGGATCAGTCGAGCCTGTCTGTGATCCGCGATCCTGAAAAGTGCATACTCTGCAACAGATGCGTGCGCACATGCGATGACATCCAAAGCGTGGCTGCACTGCATGCTGCCAATCGTGGATGGAATGCTGTGATAGTGCCGGGAATGGGCGATGAACTTGCGGATGTGGTCTGTGTGAACTGCGGCCAATGCATCAATCGCTGCCCGACCGGTGCTCTCAAGGGCAATGATCCCGCCGCCAAGATTTGGGAGGCGATTTATGACCCGACCAAGCATGTCCTCGTGCAGACAGCTCCTGCCGTTCGCGCTGCAATAGGTGAAGAGTTCGGCATGCCCGCCGGGAGCCGTGTAACTGGAAAGATGGTTACAGCTCTTAAGATGATGGGGTTCGACCGCGTTATGGACACGGACTTCACTGCCGATCTCACGATCATGGAAGAGGGCAGCGAGCTTATCGAGAGAATAAAGACGGGTGGGGTACTCCCGCAGCTTACGTCATGCTCGCCTGGGTGGATCAAGTTTATCGAATATTATTATCCAGAGTTGCTCCCGCATGTGTCGAGCTGCAAGAGTCCGCAGCAGATGTTCGGTGCCCTCGCGAAGACGTACTATGCCCAGAAGATGGGTATCGATCCGGCGAATATCGTCTCGGTTTCGATCATGCCGTGTGTCGCAAAGAAGTTCGAGTGCGAAAGGCCTGAGATGGCCGATTCGGGCTATCAGGACGTGGACTATGTCCTGACGACCCGTGAGGCAGCCGGTATGATGAAAGAGGCCGGTATAGATTTGCCTAACTTGGCTGACAGTGAATATGACGATCCGCTTGGAATGTCGACTGGCGCTGCGGTCATCTTCGGCAACACGGGCGGAGTCATGGAAGCTGCTCTAAGAACAGCCTATGAGCTAATTACGGGTCAGCCGGTTCCAGATATCAATATCGAAGCAGTGCGCGGAATGGAGGGTGTGCGGTCGGCAACTGTCATGGTCGGTGATCTGTCGGTGAAAGCTGCTGTTGCTCATGGTCTAGCCAATGCTCGCCAGGTCCTCGAAGGTATCAAAAATGGTGAGTTCAAGGACTATCACTTTATCGAGATCATGTGCTGTCCCGGCGGTTGCATAGGCGGCGGCGGTCAGCCTCAACCGACCTCAGAGGAAATTCGCAAGGCTCGTGTTAAGGCTATCTATGATGAAGACGAGTCTATGGCTATCCGTAAGAGTCATGAAAACCCGGCTGTTGTTAAATTATACGAGGAATTCTTAGACAAACCTCTATCACACAAGAGCCATGAGCTTTTGCATACTCACTACACCCCGCGGTCTTGCCGCACGGTCAAACAAGAGGCGAAAAAGCCGATAAAGGTGAAAGTTAAGTAATCGGAAGATATATTGAGTGTTATATGCTGGGAGGGGTCGTAAGGCTCCTCCCATTTTTGTGCCTAGCTTATGCCGAGTTGCAATTATACATAATATATTACAGGATATATATCTAGTTGACACATTTTTAATTGTGAAGTATAATTCGCCGAGTGCCGGCGGGCTCTAGTAGAGAACACTGGTCGGAAAAAGCGAGATTGTAATAGCAGTTGATTGGTTAGCGTACGGCCGAATATTTTCGTTTGGATTCGGTACACCCAAACGAAAAGCATCAAAAGGAGGCGATGCGGGATTTGAAATTTGCTTTAGCCCGGATTATGCGGGAAGCGCATAACCGGGGCTCCGAGAGCATTGTTCACGCCTCGTGAATAATGTGGGGATCGAAGTCAATCGTAGTGTTGCAAGCATTTTCTAATCTAAAGGAGAGAAGTCGTCAGATGAACAAGTTTAGAGCAATAGTACTACTGCTGGCTTTAGTCTTAATGTTGTCGGCTGTGTCGGCATATGCGGACGTGATTTTAGGCGTGCCGTTTCTTTATCAGTTCTGGAACGGCGGCGCATGCGGCAGTACTTCATGCGGACCCGCATCGCTAACCATGTGCTGCCGCTACATTTTCGGTCAGTGCGGTGCCCTCGGGACACCCTCGCCCCAGGATATGATAAATATCTGGAGTTATTTGGGCGGCAGTCTTGACGGCAACGATGCCGGCGGTACAAGCCTCGGCCAGTTGACCAGCGCCGCTCATAGTGTTTTCAGCATCGGCAATGCCTACCAGACCACTTCTTCCCTTGCGTCGGTCAAGAGTGAAATCGCTGCCGGAAAACCTGTATTAGTTCATGTATATGCCGGTTATTTGAGCAATCGCGGCTATTCCTATACCGGAGGCCATTACATTGCGGCGGTTGGCTATAATGACAATTACCTCATCTGCAACGATCCGGGAACATATCTCGGTGAGCACAAATACTACAGCAACGCCGACATGATCAACGCAATGAATGCGGTGGGATGTGGTGTAATCAAAGGTTTCTACAACCCCGTGCAGCCTCCTCCAGCTACGCCTAACCCCGGTGTAGGTCCACACATTCAGTATGTAGGATACGTTCAGGACATCGGTTGGCAAAATTGGACAATGGACGGCGGACTTGCTGGTACGGCAAACCAGAGCAAGCGATTGGAAGGGATATGTATGACCTCTCCAAACACTTCAGTTTATTACAGTTCGTATGTCGGAAACTACGGCTGGCAGGACTGGAAATATGACGGAGAACTATCCGGCACTACAGGTCTTGGGCAGAAGATAGAGGCCATACGGCTGACAGTCGGCGAGGGGTATTCGGTATACTACCAGGCTTACGTTCAGGACTACGGATGGCTGGGAGTTGTTTCTAATGGGACTGTTGCAGGAACAACCGGGCAGAATAAGCGTATGGAAGCATTCCAGGCTTGGATAATTGATCTAAGTAATCTGCCGGACTCTGCGCCCGATCCCGGGGCAGGAACGCATATACAATATGTGGCGCATGTTCAGAACTATGGATGGCAGGACTGGGTTCAGGACGGTTCGACTGCCGGCACGGTGGGGTTGTCAAAGGCAATTGAAGCTGTGTGTATGTCCTCGCCGAATACCACTGTTAATTACAGTGTCTATGTGGGAGAAGGCTTTGGCTGGCAAGGCTGGGTATCGGATGGAGCATTATCAGGTACTACCGGCATTAATAAGCCGGTGCAAGCTATAGTGATAACAGTCGGCGAGGGGTATTCGGTCAGCTACCAGGCGCATGTTCAGGACTACGGCTGGATGTCCGTTTATTCTGATGGCGGTGTAGCCGGAATTGCCGGCAAACGACTTGAGGCGCTTCGAGTTTGGATTACCCCGACTTAGGTTCCACCATAGACAGTATTGATATGATTACGACCGAAGTCTGCAGAAAGGCAGACTTCGGCTTGTTCAATGTTGACGAGATGCATCAAAAGGAGGTGGTGCTCAGATTTGAAATTTGCTTCTTAACGCATTTGTAGTGTTGTAGATAGCATTTTCCAATTTGAAGGGAGAGAGTGACAGATGAACAAGCTAAGAGTAATCGTTGCGCTGTTGGTTGTAGTTTTTGCTGCGTCGGTTGTGCCGGCATATACGGACGTGATTTTAGACGTTCCGTTCCTTCAACAGTTTTGGAATGACGGTACTTGCGGACATGGGTCTTGCGGTCCGGCATCGCTGACAATGTGCTGCCGCTATGTTTATAGTCAATCCGGCACAAACGGGAATCCTACGCCGCAGGATATGATTAACATCTGGAGCTATCTGGGCGGTGACACCAGTGGCAACGACATGAATGGAACCAGCCTCAGCCAACTTACCAGTGCCGCGCATGGCGTTTTCAGCGTAAATTACGCTTATCAGACTACGTCTACTCTTGCATCGGTCAAGAGCGAGATTGCAGCAGGTAGGCCGGTGCTGGTTCATGTTTGGGCCGGATATTTGAGCAATCGCGGTTATTCCTACACCGGTGGCCACTATATTGCGGCGGTCGGGTATGGCGACAACTACCTCATATGTAATGATCCGGGCACCTACTTAGGTGAGCACAAATATTACAGTGACTACGATATGATCAACGCGATGAACGCCGTAGGCTGCGGTGTTATAAAAGGCTTCTACAATCCGCCGTGGCCTCCACCGTCCCGACCCAACCCGGGCGCGGGTAGACATATCCAATATGTGGCGCATGTTCAAGATTACGGCTGGCAGAGTTGGGTTATGGACGGAGCAGATTGCGGCACTACATACCAGGCCAAACGGATGGAAGGCTTGTGTATATATTCACCCGACACGGAAGTCTCTTACTGTGCCCATATAGGCTTCTACGGCTGGCAGGATTGGGTTTACGATGGAGACCTCTCCGGTGTGACAGGTCTTGGACAAAGAATCGAAGCCGTGAGAATAGGGGTCGGTGAAGGATATTCGGTCTACTATCAGGCTTATGTGGAGGGAATAGGCTGGCAGGCTCCTGTTTGTAATGAGGCAATAGCGGGCACGACAGGCCAGGACAGACGACTTGAAGCGCTCAAGATTTGGCTCATTGACCTTAACGATCTGCCTGGTAACAGGCCGGACCCCGGAGCGGGCACGCATATTCAGTATTCGGCGCACGTTCAGGATTATGGCTGGCAGAGTTGGGTAATGGACGGAGCAGAGTGCGGCATTCCATATCAAGCCAAACGGATGGAAGGCCTGTGTATATATTCGCCCAACACTACTGTTTCTTATCGTGCTCATGTAGAAAACTTTGGTTGGCAAAACTGGGTGTCGAACGGCGCATTGGCTGGTACCACCGGTCTTTCAAAGAGGATTGAGGCTGTTCAAATTACCGTCGACGCAGGATATTCCGTTAGCTATCAGGCTCATGTGGAGGGCATAGGCTGGATGTCGGTCGTATCCAACGGCGCTGTTGCAGGAACTACAGGTCAGGACAGACGTCTAGAAGCGCTGCGGATCTGGATCACCCCGATCTAGCGCGGATCATGCACTTCGCGCATAATCCGGGTCTCCGAGAGCATTATTCACGTTCCTCGTGAATAATGCGGGCTAGATTCCTCAACATTATTGAGTGCGAAGAAGACCATTTAGAAGCATGTCTTTTTTGTTCGGCTCTCGAGATGCATCAAAAGGAGGTGGTGCTCAGATTTGAAATTTGCTTCTTAGATAGCATTTTCCAATTTGAAGGGAGAGAGTAACAGATGAACAAGCTAAAAGTAATTGTGATGCTATTGGTTGCAATTTTTGTTATGTCGGTTGTGCCGGCATATACGGACGTAGTTTTAGAAGTTCCGTTCCTCCAGCAGTTTTGGAACGACGGCACTTGCGGACATGGCTCTTGCGGTCCCGCGTCGCTGAGCATGTGCTGCCGTTATGTGCATGGCATATCGAACTCCAACGGAACACCTACACCGCAGGACATGATAGATGTGTGGAGCTATCTGGGCGGTGATACCAGCGGCAACGACATGAATGGAACCAGCCTGAGCCAACTTACCAGCGCCGCGCATGGTGTCTTCCATGTTGATTATGCCTATCAGACCACGTCTACTCTTGCATCGGTCAAGAGCGAAATCGCTGCCGGAAGGCCGGTGTTGGTTCATGTATATGCCGGCTATCTGAGTAATCGTGGCTATTCCTACACCGGTGGCCACTATATTGCGGCGGTTGGGTATGGCGATAACTACCTCATATGTAATGATCCGGGCACCTACTTAGGTGAGCACAAATATTACAGTGACTACGATATGATTAACGCGATGAACGCCGTGGGCTGCGGGGTCATAAAAGGTTTCTACAATCCGCCGCAGCCTCCGCCTGCCCGGCCTAGTCCGGGAGTAGACACATTCATTCAGTACACTTCACATGTTCAAAATGTTGGCTGGCAGAGCTGGGTCGAAGGTGGCGCATTGACAGGGACTGTGGGGCAGCTGAAGAGAATGGAAGCCATTTGCATCTACTCGCCAAGAACAAATATCTATTACAGCACTCACGTTAGCGGTGTCGGCTGGCAAAACTGGGTAGGTGATGGAGAGGTTGCAGGAACTACTGGTCTTGCTCAGCAAATTGAAGCTATTCAGATTGCACCTGGTGATGGCTATAAGGTGTATTACCAGGCTCAAGTTCAAGACTATAGCTGGCTGCCTGTCGTTTGCGATGGCGCTACGGCCGGAACTACGGGTATGGGGAAGCGTCTTGAAGCGCTTAAGATATGGCTCGTCGATCTTAACAACCTGCCTGGCGATGCTCCCAATCCCGGAACGGGCACACACGTGCAGTATTCGGCACATGTCCCATACGTTGGGTGGCAGGATTGGGTCAAGGACGGAGAAACTGCTGGCACGACGGGTCAAAGTAAGGCGATACAGGCAATTTGCATATCATCACCGAACACTGATATACATTATAGTGTCCATATAGGCGATGGTTTTGATTGGCAGCCTTGGGTCTCGAATGGAACGATGGCCGGCACCACCGGCATTAACAAGCAGATGGAAGCAATCGCAATAACCTGCGGCGCAGGTTATTCGGTCAGCTATCAGGCTCATGTTCAGGACATCGGCTGGATGCCTGTTGTCTCGAACGGCACAGTTGCGGGAACTACAGGACAGGGCAAACGACTCGAAGCACTGCGAGTCTGGGTTACACCGAACTAGGTTTCCTACAAAGAAACTATTATCGAGCGGAGCCTGTTTACCCAAACAGGCTCCGCTATAATAAAACCATGTTGTGTGTAATAGCTATTTTTGCACGGATGCAGCTATATGCTGATACCAATCCCCACGTGCAGGCAAAGGGCATCTGTCTTCATCGGGTGTATCCAGGTCCATATCATATCCCTCGAACAATATTTCATATTCAAGGTTATTAAAGCCAATTCGCTTCATAGTGGATTCGAGTCGGTTTCTTGTTGCAAGCGAATAAAGCCCCAGTTTTTTACAAATTTCGATGCTTGCGGAGTTTTCACTATACTGATCGCCGGATACTCCAACCCATCCGCCACTTTCGAGGACTCTATGTGTTTCTTTGAAACCTGCTTCTGCATTTTCAATTTCGATCGTGCCTCCCCATACCGTTACCGAAGAGAATGTATTGTCCACAAACGGCATATTCCTTGCGTCAGCAGCCACAAGCAGCACATTATCCGATAGGCCGTACTCATCAAAATAGATCTTTCTCCGTGCAAGCATGCCGAAATTGACATCGAGTGCCACTACCAGTGTTTGGGGAGAAACATGGTTTGCCAGATAATGCAGGCAATATCCTGGTCCTGTGGGCCAGTCCAGAACCCTTTTTGCAGATGATGCTCTTGAGAGTTCAACCACTCTTTCTCTGCTTTTGGCTATAGCTTTTTTTGCTTCTTCAGGCATATCCAGATCGATGAACGGCCAGGTTGCCTCTTCTGCTTTTTTCCTTTCTGATTCGGATAAGCCGGGAGCAGTGGCCAGCCAACGCGATCTGTTGACTGTTTTTGCGGCATCCTTGCAAATACTCTCCAAATAGTCAGGTGTATCCTCATTTGAGGCAAAATTGCCATGATTTTCTTTCTTTAACTCGCTGCCCCAGGCTTCGCCAAGGAAATTCGTGAGGTCATCTCTTGTAAGGAACACAACGATATTGTCTATGACGGGAAATTTGGTGTGACAATCAGTGCATACCAGATAGTTTTGTTCCTGACATAAGTCTTTCTTGCAAACCGGACATCGAAGTATGGATAGTTTGCTCTCACTTATCATTACGGAGTTGGTTCCTCACAATCAGTAGATACTTGCTATTTCCCATGACTATTAGTGAACTCCTTCTGTATATAAATAGCAGGATGATTACTCGCGATCACGAATTATCTATTATCAACTCACAATGTGAGCATGCAAGGGGATATCTATGATGATGAAATGTCTGGGTGTTTACTTGGCGTTTGCGATGATATTGGCAGTGGGTGCTGGAGCATTTGCGGCAAATGAGATTAAGACAGAAGCAAAAGATAGTGCTGCTGAGGCTGCAGCCACGTCTGACGAGGTAAAAATCTCTATCGATGCAAAGGATATGGATGCCGCAGATGTGTTCAAGACACTTGCCGAGAAATCGAAGCAGAAGATAGTCGTTGAATCGAGTGTGAAGAACAATATGACTTTCTTGCTCAGTGAATTGCCTCTGCAGACGATTTTGGAGACGATATGCAAGACGGAAAAGTTGGATTGGCGCAAGGTTTATATCGATCCCAAGTCAAAGTTGCTCGAACAACCGGACAGGTTGGCTGCCACAATTCGTCTCGCTTCTGGTCTTAGCTTTCCTGATATTGTCATTGCAGGCTCATCAAGCAAAAAATGCATGCTCCACAGCGAAAACGATGCTGGTGTGCAAGCCGCATTGGATACGGTTGTCAATAAAGAGGGTCTGCAGCTTGTCTATGTCATAACCAATGATGCCGCTGTAGCAGCAAAAAAAGCTGAGGATAATAAGGCGGTTAATAAATTCAAAGATAGTGCGAAGGAACAGATGGACCTTTTTATGAGCATGAGTCCTGAGGAGAGGGAGCAGGCGATTATTGCCAATCTGGATATGATGAATAACATTGGACCGGAGTATATGAGCGCTGTGATGCAGACAATGTTGAACGCGAATCCGGATTCCATCAAGCTGATGGTCTCAAGGCAGACCGACATGCTCTTTAATATGCCTCAAGAACAGAGACGCGCCATGCTGAAATTAAATATGCAGACGATGTCGATGATAACTGCTGAGCAAAGGGAAATACTTCAAGAGGATGCAAAAGCTGTTGCGGAGGAAATGAAGGAAGAGTCACAAGACTAAGCAATAGTTGCATTGGAGACTGGTTTATGTGAACGGAGCCTGCAGGGCATGCAGGTTCCGTTTCGTTATGTATAGCTGACCGCTATCCTACATTATTCACGAGGAACGTGAATAATGCTCTCGGAGACCCGCATTATTCGAGAGGTACATAATCCGGGCTATGTGAACGCAACCTTATGCATATTGCCAGAGAATAGTGTTTTTATAGATTTGCTTGACAACACAGTGTCTGTATGCTATTACTATCCTCTGGAGGGTGACTATTGGGCTGGTTGCGCGCAATATGGCGTATAAAATTGATTGCTGTGCTGTCGTTGGTGACATCTGTTGTCATGGGGGACACGGTATGTGTAGTCTTGAACACAAACAGCAGAGATGATTGTTTGGCCGCGGTCAAAAGTGTTGAGCATATGGGCGCAGCGGTCAGGCATGTTTTCGCGCCACAAGTGTTGATATGCGATGTAGATTCACCTTTTCAACTCGATCTTCCACAAGTGCGAGCCGTCCTTACCCAGGCGACAAGTCCTGAAAATTTTGCCGATCTGGACCCCAATTCCATACGAGGTCTGGACGTTTTCAATTCACTGTGTGCTCCTCATATTTCACTTTTTTCTGCTGCTGGGGATGTGTCGCTGCCTGATAATGATGTCATTACGCTTTCATCCGAGGAATCCGGCTCCGAATATTCATCCCTGGCGCCGGGATATTATCAGACCAGTAGTTATATGATAGGCTCGGTTGCGGTCGGAATAATACTGCCCGAAAGCAATGGTGGTTCCGAGAATTGGTCGCAGGAGCGCATAGATTCAGTGCTCGCGAAGATTGTGCAGGGGATGGACTGGTGGATCGACAAATCGGAGGGAAAGGCTCGCCTGACAGTATATTATGATGTGCCGTTGGAAAATTTGGGCGCGACTTGTGAGTATGAGCCGATTGAGATCAGTTCGATATTTTCAGATGCATGGATAGTGAACACGCTGGGCACGCTGGGTTATTATGACATATACGCAAATGGGACGAGTTTGACTCTAGCTTATATAAACGACATGAGGACGAAGTATGATACCGACTGGGGTTTTTGTGTCTATGTGGCAGACAGCTATAACGACACCGATGGATGTTTCCCGGACGGAGCATACAGCTTTGCATACAGAAACGGCCCGATGGTGGTGATGACATATGACTGCGGCTCTTGGGGACACAGCCGCATGGACCAGGTCTTTAGGCATGAAGTAGGCCATATATTCGGTGCGGCGGACGAATACTGTGGAAGCTATTCATGCTGCGATTTCGGTTCATACGGTTATCTCGGCATCGCAAACGCAAACTGCTCGTATAATAATCCCGACAGCGTGTCGTGTGTTATGAGGGACTGCTCAGATAATCTGTGCAGCTACACTCGTGGGCAGATAGGCTGGCTGGATACTGACGAAGACAGTATATTAGACCCGATAGACACGTCTGTCGACTGCAGCGCCACATGTCAAGACGGCAGCTCGACAAAAAATAGCACTCTCCACTTTAGCGGAACGGCATATGACATACCCTGCAACTCACCATCTTTTACACTTGTCACGATCAATACAATCACTGGTGTGGAGTATAGCATCGACGGCGGCACATGGACGAGTGCCGCAGCCAGTGACGGCACGTTCGATTCGCCGCTTGAATATTTCAGCTTTGAAATAACTGGTGTCGCTCCCGGTGAGCATTCGATCGATGTGTACGCGCAAAACACTGTGGGCAATTTGTCGCCTGTGTGCACACTGAGTGTAGTCGTCCTTGCCGATGATACCGCGCCTGTTGTGGAATCCGTGCAGGATGACGGCCAATACACAAACAACACAGGCAGCCTGCATGCCTCATGGAGCGCTGTCGATTCCGAGACCCAGATAGCTCAATACAAATATGCAGTCGGCACGTCACCGGTCGACAGGGGCTCGGGTTATGTCAGAGACTGGACTTCCGCCGGAAAGCAGACAGATGCGAATATTTGTCTGTCCATGATCGACGGTTGCACTTACTATGTATACGTCGAGGCCGAAAATACAAGCGGTGTCTGGAGCGAGACCACCGCCTCCGACGGCATTACCGTGGATGCTTCGACACCTATCGGCAATGTAAAGAGTGTAAGCGATGGTCTGTCGGTGAGCATTACCAATAAAATTGTGACTGCAACTATGAGCGATTCATTCTACATTGAGGACGACAATAGAGCATGCGGTTTGAAAGTCGTGTCAGGCGCTGAAGTAACATCAGGCGACAGAGTCGACATAACCGGCATCTTGAGCACGAATACTGCCGGTGAGAAATATATTCAGTCGACCTCTGTTAAGACGGTTTGCCAGGGCGAATCGCTTCCAAGACCATTAGGTGTTAATATGGCGACGGCGATGTCAAACAAACTCTGTTATGGGCTGCTTGTTCAGTTGTGGGGTTATCCGGAGGCGGCTGATGATGGATTGTGGAAGCTCAGATCCTGCGCCGGGGTGAGTGGAAATAACCAGTATGTCTATGTAAGACCGACGACCGGCACTTCTTTGACTGCAGGTTCGCTGACCATCCTTGATGGAATTCTTGCGCCTGAGCAAACCGGGACTGTCTTGAATGTGATCGACTAACTTATTTCATTCCGGCTCTGGCTTTTCGCTCCTGCCTGGCTTGAGACATAAACCTCGGCACGCCCGATGCCGGTCCGCCGCTCAATATCCTTTCAATTTGCATTGGAGGAACCGGGTTCTCCGGGTCAACCGAATTTCGATATGCCCATACCCCCAGAGACGAATCGACATAGCCCGCAAGCTCATATGCATGGGCGAGGGTATGCCAGGTCGTCATAGGCGCATCGAATGTGGAGGCTGCGATCAGATAGTCTATTGCTTCATCGAACCTTTCGTGAAGATAATAATAATACCCGAGCTCGAAGTATAGATCATACACATCGCCGTTATTCGCAAGGCCTTCAAGCAGAAATACTTCGGCCTCATCGTCCCTGAGCTGGTTTTGCATCAGCCATGCGCCGTCGCTGTATGCCTGTGTGTCATGCGGGTCGATCCGCGTTATTAGACGCATCATGGCAATGCACCGCTCGAACTCGCCCTCGTGCCAGAACTCATCGTTTAATTCCCAGAGTTTGTCGCGAGTAATCGAAAATGTGCTGCTGAGTTTGTCGATAGACCCCTGCGGTACGCTGACTTGCGCACATGTGGGTAGAGATATTGCCAAAAAAAGTATCGCTATCACTGATATGCAGCGCATTCCGACCTCCGACTCCCAACTTCAATTTCCGCTTGACTGTATCCTGCTTCCTGGTAAAATCTAGTTTGTTAGCACAGCATTTCAAATTCAGTCATTCCGAGCGAAGTCGAGGAATCTGCTTTTTTGCTTTCCAGCTTTCAACTATTTGAGGAATTGACATATGACAATACAAGATATAATCGCCTCCAAAAGAGACCGACGTGAGCTTACTAATGAAGAAATATCCAGAATAGTGCTGGATTACGCATCCGGGGCTGTGCCTGATTATCAGATGTCTGCATTTCTGATGGCTGCGTTCATCAACGGCATGAGCTTTGCCGAGACCTCGGCTATGACCAAGGCAATGATCGCGAGCGGCGAAGTGTTAAACTTATCGGCAATAACTAATACAAAGGTGGACAAGCACAGCACAGGCGGAGTGGGGGACAAAACTACATTAGTCGTAATCCCGATCCTGGCGTCATGCGGACTGGCTGTGCCGAAAATGTCCGGCAGAGGACTTGGATTCACAGGCGGGACTCTCGATAAGCTCGAATCCATACCCGGCTTCAACACTGCCATTTCTCCAGAGAGGTTTGTGAGGCAGGTGAACGATATAGGTGCGGCGATTGCAGGCCAGACGCATGATATAGTGCCTGCCGATAAGAAAATTTATGCTCTGCGAGACGTCACCGGGACGGTCGAGAACATACCGCTCATCGCTGCAAGCATTATGAGCAAGAAGATTGCATGCTCGAGTGATATTATCCTGCTGGACGTCAAGGTCGGCTCGGGAGCGTTTATGCATGACCTGCCTCGGGCCAGAGAGCTTGCCCAAACTATGATCGCAATAGGCACAAACCTGGGTCGAAAAGTCGGCGCTGCCATCACTGATATGAATCAGCCGTTGGGTTATGCAGTAGGCAATTCTTTGGAGGTCGTCGAGGCGATTGACACTCTTAAAGGCGGCGGACCGGATGATTTTAGGAGTTTGTGTGTAGAAATATCTGCAATAATCTTATACATGGCTGAACAGTGCAAGTCCGAAGACGAAGCGCGTGCAATGGCTTCTGAATCGCTCGTCAGTGGCGGTGCGCTGAAGAAGTTTGCTCAGATTATATCTGCGCAGGACGGCAATCCTGCAGTGATTGATGACACTACTCTGCTTCCTCAGGCAAAAAACACAGCCGATGTTGTGAGCAAGGAATCGGGTTTTGTATCTATGATCGATTGCGCTCAGATAGGCAGAGCGGCATGTATGCTTGGCGCAGGACGTGAACGTAAAGAAGACTCGATTGACCCGGCGGTGGGCATTATGGTGATGAAAAAACTGGGCGACAGAGTTGAGAAAGGCGAGACAATGGCAAGGCTGCACTATAACGATGAGTCAAAGGCTGCTGGGGCTGCATTGGCTGTTTGTAATGCATATGTCATAGGAGATATGCCGCAAGTTCCACCGCTCATACATGAGGTGATATATGAGTCGGTACAAAAAAAGAGCCCCGATCTCTTTTGACCGGGGTCGAAGGAAAGGAGGAGAAAGGAGAAAAGATAACCAGTATCTTTAGTCACTATATTTTACGCATATCACATTTTGTACGTTCCCGGTATATGAAAATATTAAAATCGTACAGGCAAAAAATAAGCCCTGACCAAGTCGGTCAGGGCATGAGAAAGGAGGTAGAATTAAAAGAAGGTCGTTGTTGCTTCATTCATAACTACGATAGATGGAACAAGATGGTTCCCAAATGCGATTATTCTTTTGTAATAACAACTTTCTGTCCGCTGTGCACTTTTTTGAACTCATTCGGGTCGCCGTCAAGTTTGCCGAATACCTCCACTGCGCTTGCGGGTCTGATCTCACTGCCGCGGCTCATAGGCGTCGGTCCAAAAAATATGCAAAAACAGCTTCCGGCCAGCCAATAGGCCAGGTCGCCTAGTTCAACTGTCTCTTTTGGGTTTTCTCGGTCGCAGTCTACGGGGATTTCAAAATATATCTCATCACCCCATGTGCTGCCGTTGGCTTCTATGGGCAGCGCATTCCATATTTTCTTGGCACATTCGCTGTCGTTTAGGGTGGCGGTCTGTGTGACCGATCCGGCTGTGATTTTGATGGTGTTCGGCATAAATGACCTCCAGCATGTTATTAACCAGACTATTATTGCAGGGTTTACCGCCGGAGTAAAGAGGGATTACTACCGTGCTCGTCGTATAGTTAAGTTTGCCAATTTAGCAGGAGAGTATAATGAGCGATATTAAGAGCAACCTCAGCGCATCTGTTTATGTGTTTTTCCCTCATGATGATCCCAACAGCGATTGCATGCCGGTTGCTGACTGTGCAAAAGCAATTGTAGACGACGGGCTGGGTGTAGAGGTTTTTCTTTCCGAGTATAATTACAAGCCGTATACACAGCAAGCAATCGAGCAGATTCGTGAGATTGGTAAAAAGGCAAAATTTCTGACCTGCCACACAAACCAGTTCGAGTGGGACTATGACAAGCTCATGGCCGAGATACCGATGGTTGCAAGTTTCAGTGGCAGCGTGCTGGTGGTTCACTCGGCCACATTCGGACTGGAACACTGTGATAATCCGCCGTCACCACAAACCCTGCGCGATATATGCAAGTTCGCTGCAGACTCTGGAATTATGCTCGCATTTGAAAACTCTGGACGCACAGGTATCGCTATGATGAGGCACGCACTCGATGTTATCGGTTCGGTCCCGGGGTTGGGGATATGCATAGACACCGGTCATGCCAATCGCAGCAAGGCTCTTGATGGTGTGCCTGTCGAGGATTACCTGCGTGAGTTTTGTGATCTTATAATCGAACTCCACATTAACGACAACCTTGGCAAGGAGGACCTTCATCTGCCGCCGGGTGAGGGCAATATAGACTGGAACGCGGTGATGACGGAACTACGTGCTCTGCCGCAGGATACGTTTATGTGCATAGAGCTTGCAAACCATGGCGATGATGCGATTAGCCTGATCCATCAGTCGTGCGATTTTCTGACTAGGTCCTAAGTTATCTATAGTCGTCTCTTGCGGGATAGAATGCGTCTATCACATAGCAGGGCGTAAGCGCATTGACGCTGTGTTCGACATCTCCGGGGATGATGACTATCTCACCCGGCTCTATTGTCTTGCACTCGCCACCGACACTCATTTCGAGCTTGCCCTCTATCAGACTGGTCACCTGTTCATGTGGATGCTTGTGAGGCGGTATTACAGCTCCCCCGTCAAGGTTCCAATAGGAGACAGTCATATTGTCTGTATGAATGAATCGAGCATTGCATCCGGGGAGCATTTGACGCAGTTCCAAATCGCTTAATTTGCAAAAGTGCACATTTCCCTCCTAATTTGGCGAAGTATATTCGTCGTCGGCATCAAAGAATTTGACTTCGCCGCCCTGCAGACGCTTCTGTATAGCGCGCCTGACCCGTTCTTCTTCCTCGGCCATCTCGATTATTTCTTTGTCCTGATTTTCGACCTCTGTCGCTTCGACCATTGCCCTGGCCTGGGCGCATGCCTCGCAGTCCGGCCTCTCGCATAGAAGACCTTCCGGGTTCATCTTAAGTATCTCCAGTGCTGCCTCGACGACCGACCTCGCTGTCATAATCCGCGCACGGCACTCACCGATGGTCGTCTCACGTATGGCGTCATGCTCATCCAGCACTTCTTCAATCGCACCGAAACCCTGGCTGCAGCCGGGTCTGCGCACCCATTTTTGAACGGCTTTGCCCTGCACATTCTTGAACTCGATATGTCTTGACCGGTCAAGATACGGCAGATTAGCGATCTCCTCAGCCACATGGATCATCGAATTTGATGTGTGAGATACTCCCAGCAGGAGGACCTTAGCCCGAGACTGCAGTGCATTGAACAATGCAGACCCACGAGCAAATGAATGGACTTTTTCGTGACCCGTGGTAATCATATCTGCCAGTGCGCCTATGGCTGCGATAGAGTGGGTGGGGTGCAGGCTGCGAAGTGCATTTGGGTGCATGCGGACGGCCTCGGTGATTGCTCCGCACAATGATGTGGATGTCTGAGGGTCAAATATATCCAGACCGTATGTGTATGTCGGCACTACGAGTGTACCCTGCTCACCGATGACATCCAGCAAAGCATCGATTACAGTGTCGGCTCCACCATCTACATTACCAAAACTCGACAGCGAACTGTGAACTACGACAACATCGCCAGTGCTCAGCCTGATTTTTTGAAGTCCATCCTCAATATGTTTCTTGGTGACCATCTGTCCGAAACCCACAACACAAAACGTACAAAGAGAAAGAGAGGCAGCAGCGCTTACCTCTCAGTCTGGAAAATTCTATAATCGACGTCGGCTATGACTGTGCATTTGCCTTGAAAGCGGCACGCTTCATAAGCCTGGACTTGCGTCTTGCAGCCGCGTTCGGATGAATAATGCCGCGCTTTGCTGCCTTATCTACTATGCTCACAGTCTCATTGAGCAGCTCGGCGCCATTATCTGCTGATGCATCCTGTGCAGCTTTGGTCTTTTTTACAAAGGTCTTGATCTTGGACCTTGTATCCAAATTTCGCAGCCTGAGCTCGCGAGACTTCTTGACGTCTTTAACAACTGACTTGATATTCGGCAACTAGGTCTCACCCCCTGTCCCTGCCATAGGATCGATAACCTTGCTAGTATAACACTTCTGCGTAGAAAGTGCAATAGAAAATGAGACCAGGTTGATATTGCGCAAAATTGCATGACCGTGGTATAATTATTTACCTGCAAGTCAGCGGGTAACCAGCAGATATTAATCGGAAACGTATTCGCGTGCCGGAATTGATTAACGAGGTGGATTTTAGTGGCTGAAAAAGGCAAGCTTGGAAAAAACGCGCGTGTTTCGACACGGTTTGGAAAGACTGAAGTACAGGCCGTAATCGAGAACGACAGCTCTCGCGGCAAAGTATTTGTGGAAGTGAAGAAGCTCCTTACGGAGGCAGGGCTTGGTTTCCAGAACCTGAGCTCTTCGCATCCGATCATTGTCAACAAGGGCTGCTTCGATCAGGCGCTCAGTGTGGTGAAGGGCGCTCTGGTTGATGGTGATGGCAGTCGATACAAAGTCGAAAAAGAAGAAGCGGGTCAGGCGATATTGGTGGAGAACACCCCCAAGGAACCTGCCAGAATGATTATAAAGGAAAGCCCGTTTGCATGGTATGCTGCCAGCTAACAGGGGCAAGTTTAGCAATAACGGCTCATCTCGATATATCGGGGTGAGCCGTTTTTGTTTGTAATTAATCGGACATAGCCACTCGCACGCGGGCAGGGCGCAGCACCTTTCCGTTGAGCGTATAGCCCTTCTCAAGCTCGTCGACTATTGTGTTTTCGGGGTAATCGTCCGTGTCCACTCTCATCAGCGCCTCGTGCAGCTCGGGATTGAACTCCTGACCCACAGACTCAATAGGTTCTACGCCCTGTTTGGTGAGCATATCATGAAGCTGACGCAGAGTAAGCGACACGCCTTCCACCAAAGCATCGTAGCTGTGATTCTCTTCGGCGGCCTGCACAGACCGCTCGAAATTGTCGATTATAGGCAGCAGGGTGCTTATTACTTCTATTCGAGCAAAATCGCACGAGCGGGCGGTCTCCTCGCGCTGGCGTTTGCGGTAATTATCGAAATCCGCAAGTGCTCTGATATATTTATCATGCGCTTCCTGGACGTCATTTTGCAGTTTCTCTATCTCTTCTTGCAGAATCTGCATGTCCGAGACGACTTCTTCGTTCGATACGACTTCTTGTTCATCCGGGTCGATTGGGACCTTATGTGTTGTATTTTCTTTGTGCTGCTTCATATCAACTCCGATGACTTTGCGGGGGCGGCAGACTCCTCCCGCTTTCTGATGATTGTGTTTATCCTAAGGATGGCCTCTGCAACTTCGGCTGCCGTGCTCAGAGCATATAATTTCACACCTGCCGGATCGACTACGCCGCACTTGGTCATATTGCATACCTCACCTGTGTCGCAGTCTATTGCAAGCGAACAGTCGTCTGCTTTACTCTGCGCTGACAGAACCTCCTCGACCTTCTCCAGAGGGTTGAAACCGGCATTCGCAACGATCTGGCTCAGCGGCCGTTTCAACGCAGCCGAAACTGCGTCGATGCCGTATGACGCCATGCCATGAGCCTTTTCTTTGAGCGAGAGTATATGCTTTGCAGCGCCTATCTCGATCGCTCCACCGCCGGCCACCACGCCGGTCTTCACGGCCGACTGTACGGCTCCAGCGGCGTCTCTGGCTATCCTTTCGCGTTCGTCTTTGACCTCACGTGTCGATGCTCCGACAATCACAGTGGGCATGCCATGACCTTTGCCTCCGAGCACTCTGATATGGTCGAGCCGTTCATCCTCGTATACCCTATCGCAGGTGCCGAGGAAACCTTGCAGTTCGGCTGGGTCCTTTGCAAGACCTGAGCGCTTGAGTGTGCGTGCGCCGGTGAGTTCTACCAACCTGGCAATATCCCGTGATGACAGCCGTCTGACTGCCAGCACGCCGGTGTCTGTGAGAACTTCTTCCGCCACAGGATCGATTGCCTTTGATGCCGCGATGAATGTGACTCCCAACCCGACAATTTTTTCGACATCGCGCCTGAACTCGTCCTGGAGAGCCATATATCTCGCAAAGCCGGACTCTGTCGCAAGCGCATCGTCCTCAACCTGACCCGGCTCAAGCGCGTCGTCGATTATGAACACTTTGGCATTTTCAATGCTTCGAGGCATCTGCCTGCTCAGGCGCTGTTTATCCAAAATCACGCCCGTGAAGACTTCGTTTTGAGCATATTCCTTGGCGACTATCGCGTCTGCAAGGCAGTAACCTGGGTCTTTGAGCTTCTCATTACCCACGAGGCGCGCCGCCTCCACGATCAAGCCCGCAATGTCCTCATTGCCTCGCGCGGCAACCAGCGCCACCTGTGTCAGATGCTTATCGGCTGAATTCTGTGCCGCCTGATGCTTGATAAAGTCGAGAGCAGCCTTTACGCCAAAACGCATGCCCTCGATCACCTTGGTCACCGGAACGCCCTTCTGGACATTCGCCAGCCCTTCGGAGATCAATGCACACGCCAGGATTGCTGTCGTGGTCGTGCCATCGCCTATCTCATTTTCCTGTGCGCGTGCAGCCTTTATCAGCATCTGCGCGGCGGGATGGTTGGTATCTATCTTGTCGAGGATCGTGGCGCCGTCGTTCGTGACGGTCACATCCCCAAACTTATCTACGAGCATACAGTCCAGCCCTTTGGGTCCCAGTGTGCCTTCCACTGCCGATGCCAGCGCGCTCACGGCAGCAGCGTTTGTGACCAGAGCGGATACTCGCTCGTCTGCTTCATTTGGACTGTTTGTCTGTCTGATGTTGTTAGCCATATGTTTATTATTGCACGCATGACGAGTCAAAGTAAAGAGCGAAACAGTTCGGTTTGCGGGAGCAAATATGGCTCGGCGGGAGCCTCGCCTTCCCGGCAAGCCCATTATTGGGAGAACAAAACTCCTTCTGACCCGAAAATTTTCATATAACTGAACTCTCTATAAAGAGCAGGGTGGGTATACTATCCCGTATTATGAGGGAGGCGCATAATACGGGTCTCCGAGAGCATTGTTCACATTTCTTGTGAATAATGCGTGCTATAGCCGTTTCAGTGAGTTCATGGGGGTGAAATTTTGAGACTGACCGTTATCTCGACCATAGTTCTGATGGCTGCATTTTGCGCGTGTTATGGCGACGAGGACCGTGGATTCCTTCAATCACCGCCGGTGTTTATCGACAATCTGTATAACTTTCCACTTGCCGGTATGGGCACCACGATACCTGAACCGGGAGAAACAATCCCCGATTTTGACAGTCTCGTATATGAGGCTAAAAAAGCAAATCTGAACGGTGAAAATGTTCAGCCCAATCTCAACGCCAGGTTCACCGTTACACGAATCGGCGCGCTGCACGGCTTTTCAAAGGACTGGGGGGCGGTGCTGTCGATACCTGTCCAAAGGAGCGCCATAACCGGCGAGATTGGAGGCCAGCCCGCAACTGCCACCAACACTACAGTCGGAGGAATCACAATGTTGGGCAAAAGATTGCTCTGGAGGGGCAGGGGAAGTGAGAGGGCTGTGGTCACTTTCGGTATGGAACTGCCCACCGGTAAAGACAATGGTGTCTTTGATCAGAGTAACTCGGTCACGAACGGATATTACACCGGCTATCCTCAAAGATATCCGCTGAGTTGGCAGCCGTCGAGCGGCACATGGAATGGATATCTTGCCCTTGCATACAGCAAGACTCAGGAGAGACTGTCATACGAGGCTCTGGCGGCGGGCAAGTTTTATACCAAGGGTGATGAGGATGTCAAGATTGGCAATATATTTATCGGCGCGGCTACGGGGACATACGGCATAGCAAGATATGCGGCGATATCTGCCAGCGCCATTCTTCAGGTGCAGGGTGACGACAGCTATCCCAATGCGCCTCCGCCGGGTGTGGAACAGCCCGCACTGGCCGGGACCACACTTCACGGGACCACCTTATATGTAGCCCCAAGTTTTCGCGTGAAGGTCATGAATACGGTGACGGTCGGTTTTGGTTGGAGAATACCCGTCATCGAGCCGGACGACGGACTTGTGCCTGAAGTCAGGGGGTTTTTGATTATCTATCCGAGCACGACGAGATAGGTTTGATGGTAGGATGGTTTGAGAGTTTGATAGTGTGATGGTCATGCAGGTCTTTCGCATACTTACTGATACCCGACCATCAAACCATCAGTCCATCAAACTATTTTTGTTTGAGCAGGAATATGCCGTAGTCGGAAAGTATATTTGGAGCGAACCGGACAGGGTCGCATTTGTTTTCGCCGATCACGAGGTTCGTCTCATGGACGATGGCAAGATCATGTTCTCTGCAAAACCGTCTGAAGTCGGCGATTGTGGTTAGGTGGATGTTGGGCGAGTCATACCAGTCATACGGCAGTCGGCTGGTCCGGGGCATGGTCCCTTTCAACAACAGTTGGAAGCGCACCCTCCAATACCCGAAGTTCGGGATCGATATGATGCAGTGTCTGCCGACTCTGGCGGCTTCCTGTATCAGAAAGTCCGGCCTGTGCAACACCTGAATGGTGTTTGTGAGGATCACATAGTCCATGCTCTGGTCGTTGAAGTCGGCCAGACCCTCGTCAAGGTCGCCATGATAGACGAACAAGCCCTTTGTGATGCACTCCTGAATGGCGGTGTCCGATAGTTCGATTCCCTGCACACGCGCGCGTTTTTGAATCTGCAGGGCTTTGAGCAGATCGCCTTCACCACAGCCGAGGTCGAGCACGCGGCTTCCTGGCTTGACCATGTCCACTATATGTTTCAGCTCGGGCTGAAGATTATACTCGCGGCCGGTTGTCGATATTTCAGAACTCATCATCATGTCCATTCATGGGGTCGGCATATTCAAGGAAACTCTCGATCAGGCGGCTGAGCGCATCCACTTCCAACAGGAACGCATCGTGCCCATAATCCGACTGAATCTCTGCATAGCTGACATCCACGTTGTTTCGCCTCAAGGCTGCCACGATCTCCTTGGACATATACGACGGAAACAGCCAGTCGGATGAGAACGATACGACCAGAAAAGCCGATTTCACACCGGCAAGGCTCTTTCGCAGTTCACCGCTGGGCTGCGAGAGGTCGAAATAGTCCATTGCCTTGGTTATATACAAATACGAATTCGCGTCGAAGCGCTTGACGAATGAGTCGCCTTTATAGTTGAGATAACTCTCCACTTGAAACTCAGTCACGAAATCATATTCGGGGTTGTCTTTGTCCTGCAAATTTCGCCCGAATTTAGATGTCATGGACTTGTCGGATAGATAGGTTATATGCCCGATCATTCGCGCAATGCTCAAGCCGCCGCTTGGGGTGTCGCTATCGTAATAGTTGCCTTCGTTCCAGTTTGGGTCGACCATGATCGCCTGCCTGCCCACTGCATCGAACGCAATTGCCTGGGGCGAGAGCCTCGCGGTGGTCGCAATGGGTATCGCCATGCGAACCATGTCTGGGTAGGTTACAGCCCATTGGAGCACTTGCATGCCGCCCATACTTCCGCCGACCACACACATAAGCTGCTTGATCCCGAGGTGGTCTATGAGGGCTTTTTGCGCATGGACCATGTCTGGTATCGTCACCATCGGGAAGTTGAGCGCATATGGCTTACCTGTCTTTGGGTCGATAGACCTGGGACCGGTGCTGCCCTTGCATCCGCCGATTATATTTGAGCAGACGACAAAATACTTTGTCGTGTCGAACGCCTTGCCAGGTCCGATCATATTGTCCCACCAGCCGAGTGACTTTTCTTCACCGGCGTGCGTGCCGGCGGCATGAGAGTCGCCTGTTAGTGCGTGACAGATCAGTATGCAATTGCTCTTGTCGGCGTTCAGGTTGCCGTAGGTCTCATAGGCGAGCGTTATGGGTCCGAGTTTGCGACCGCACTCGAGGTCCAGCTCGTTCGGCGGCTCAGCGAATGTGAAATATTGCGTATCGACTATCCCGACCGACCCGGGTTCACTGGTAATCACCTCTGTGACGCCTCCAGAGCCTGATCGATGTCTGCAATGATATCGTTGATGTCCTCGATGCCGATTGATAGGCGAATAAAATCGTCAGTCACGCCTGCAGCCTCGCGCTCATCTGTGGATAGCTGCTGATGAGTCGTGCTGGCAGGATGAATCACCAGCGAACGGCTGTCACCTATATTGGCCAAATGCGAAAGTAGCTTTACTGAGTTTATGAACTTGACACCAGCCTCAAACCCGCCTTTTATCCCGAAGCCGATCAGGCTGCTGCAGCCCTTAGGCAGATATTTGCCGACCAGCTTATGGCCGGGATGACTCGCAAGCCCTGGATAATTGACCCATCCGACTGCTGCATGACCCTCAAGGAATTTCGCAACCGCTAGAGCATTCGAGCTGTGCCTGTCCATACGCAGCGAGAGAGTCTCGATTCCCTGCAATATCAGAAATGCGTTGAACGGACTCAACGTCGGACCAAGGTCTCTCATTGCGCTGACACGTGCACGGGCTATATATGCCGCATCGCCGAATGACTTTGTAAACGACAGCCCATGATAGCTCGGGTCTGGATCGACCAGATCCGGGAAGTTGCCGTTTGTCCAGTCGAATTCGCCCGAATCTACTATGATCCCGCCCAGTGACGAGCCATGTCCGCCCATCCATTTGGTCAGCGAATGGATCACGATATCGGCTCCCCACTCAATGGGTCTGCACAGATACGGCGTTGCGACTGTGTTATCGATAATGAGCGGAATGCCTGCCTCATGGGCTATATTTGCTATCGCCTGGATATCGACTACATCCAGCTTCGGATTGCCGAGCGTCTCCACATATAACAACTTCGTCTTGGGCGTGAGCGCCCTGCGGAAGTTTTCTGGGTCAGTGGCATCGACGAATATGGTGTTTATCCCAAGTCTGCGGAGAGTGGTGTTAAAAAGAGTATATGTGCCGCCGTATAGGGCAGCCGATGAGACTATGTCGTCTCCCGCTTTTGCGATATTGACAACGGCCAGTGTCTCCGCTGCCTGGCCGGACGCGGTCGACAGTGCGCCAACTCCGCCTTCAAGGGAGGCTACGCGCTTTTCGAGCACGTCCAGAGTCGGGTTCTGAAGCCTTGTATATATGAATCCCGGTTTGTCCAGCGCAAAGAGATCGGCGGCATGTTCAGTGTCTTTGAATACGTATGATGTTGTCTGGTAGATCGGTACAGCACGTGAGCCGGTCGGGTCGACCTCGTGGCCTGCGTGCAGTGCGTTTGTGTCGAATGAGTAGTTGTCTGACATGATTCGTGTGTAATCCTCCAGCCGATCTATTTGAGAGCATACCACTTTTGCGGGTGACTTGCAATCCCGAAGCAGTTCAGTTCGAGAGCAAATATGGCTCGGTGGGAACCTCGCCATCCCGGCAAGATCATTACTGGGATGGCAAAGCTCCTGCTGAGCCGAAAAATCCCGGATAGCTGAACTCACTCGCAATCCCGTGATGTCTCTCCATCTATATAGACAGGCTTACAAGTAATGGCAAATCAGGTATACAGAATTCATCAAAACTGAGGAAAAATACAAATGGATATCAGAGGATTTGATATCCATAAAGAAACCGCAGGAGGCATAAATGTTCGGCCGTTCTTCAAAAAGAATAGACCTGCCCAGTATGCCAGCCACTCTGGCACGTATCATACAAGTTACAAACACTCCGGACGCTACATCTGAACAGCTTTCTAGAGTTGTAATGTTTGATCAGTCTTTAGCCACGAAAGTGCTGCGCCTGGCCAACTCGGCATATTTCGGCAGACGTACGAAAGCTGAAACAGTCACCGAAGCTGTTGTGACACTGGGATTTGCGTCAGTAAGGAATCTTGCCGCTTCTGCATCCGTAGTTGAGGCGTTGTTTCCGAAGAGACTGTTTGTTGGGTTTAACTGGCAGGATATGTGGACCCATTCCGTGACGTGCGCTGTGGCGGCGGAGTGTATATATAACTGCGTCGGCAGGAGTTCCCAGGAAGGCAACGAATCAGCTTTTCTTGCCGGACTTCTGCATGACATAGGCAAGCTCATAATAGCCCGTGCTCTTCCAAATCGTTTTATGCAGATAGTCGAAGCCTGCAGAGAATATAACTTCGAGATGGTGCGTGCCGAGAACAACTATCTGAGCACAAACCACTCAAAGATAGGCTATGACCTCGCTCAGCAGTGGGATTTTCCTGAGAAGATAAGCGCAGGTATCGCATATCATCATATGCCTGAGGATGCTTGTGAGCATGAAGACCTTGCAAGGGTCGTCCAGGCTGCCAATATGCTTGCAAAGAGATTGGGCAGAAACTATCTTGTGGGAGTGCCGGTCGATATCAGTTTGGGCAGTATTGCAGAAGCAGCAGGGATGTCTGCAGGGGATGTTAACCTCGTTGTGGATCAGGTGCGCGACAGGCTCAAACAGTGCGGGGAGCTTCTCTCCTGGGCTGACAGGATGCCATGTCAGAAACAGGCAGCATAAGTCTGTTGCGTTGCAGATAAATACATAAAATCCCTCCAGAGAGCATGCCTGGAGGGATTTTTAATTGAAGACTACTTCAGATATTCTTCGGTCTTTGCCGCCACGGATTCCGGCGTGAAACCGAATTTCTCGGCGAGCACTTTATACGGCGCGGATGCTCCGAATCTGTCCATGCCGATGATTATACCTTCGTCGCCCGCATATTTGTCCCAGCCGAACGGTATTCCGGCTTCGACAACCACGCGCTTTTTGATCGACGGCGGAATCACGCTGTCCTGATAAGCCTTGTCCTGAGACTTGAATATCTCCATAGACGGCATCGACACCACTCGAGACTTGATACCTTTTGCGGCAAGTATATCGGCTGCGCCAATAGCTGTGCCGACCTCGGATCCGGTAGCAATCAGCATTACATCGACCTTGTCGGCATCGCGCACGACGTATGCGCCTTTTGCAAGCTGCTTGGCTTTCGCCGGGTCGTCATTTACCGGGCTGAGGTTTTGCCTGGTCAGAGCCAAAACTGTCGGACCATCTCTGTGCTCAAGCGCCCACGTCCATGCCATTGCGGTCTCGGCTGTGTCTGCCGGTCTGATCACTGTGACATTGGGGATCATCCTCATTGAGGCGATCTGCTCGATAGGCTCATGGGTCGGACCGTCCTCACCGACAAATATACTGTCGTGAGTGAACACGTAAATCACCTGCTGCTTCATTAGAGCGGCCAGGCGGATGGTCGGGCGCATATAGTCGCAAAAGACCAGGAAAGTGCCGCCATAGGGGATTACGCCTCCGTATACGGCCATTCCATTCATCGCTGATCCCATCGCGTGCTCGCGGACCCCGAAGTGGATATTTTTGCCGAGCGGGTTTTCTTTTGAGTAGTCTCCGCCGCCCTTGACATCCGTCTTGTTACTGGGGCACAGATCTGCTGAGCCGCCCCACAGCGACGGAACAAGTTTTACGAGTTCTTGTATGGTCGTGCCTGACGATGCTCTGGTGGCAGTCGGCTTTTCGCAGTCGAGTTTGGCAAGTAACTGGTCCGCAAGGTCTGCCGGAATATCTTTGCTCATCATCCTGTTCCAGAGAGCGGCGAGTTCAGGAAATTCCTGCTGGTATTTTTTGAACATGCTCTGCCATGCGTCATAATTGGGCAAAAGCTCCTTGGCGCGAGAGGCGAAGAGTCCCTTTACTTCATCGGGGATATAGAACGGCTTGTCGATAGGCCATCCGGCACATTCTTTGGCGGCCTTAGCTTCATCAGGACCCAGCGGTTCGCCATGAGCCGATGCTGTCCCGCACTTGTTGGGAGCGCCGTTGCCGATCTTGGTCCGTGCCACTATCAGGCTGGGCTTATCGGTTTCGGCCTTGGCATTCTTGAGAGCATCGAACGCTGCGGTTCTGTCGTGTCCGTCTATCATCTGCACGTGCCAGCCGTAGGACTCGAAACGCTTCTTTACATCATCTGAATATGTCAGGCATGTATCGCCCTCGATGCATATCTGGTTGTCATCATATATCGCGATGATGTTGCCCAGGCCAAGATGACCCGCCAGGCTGCACGCCTCATGGCTGATGCCTTCCATCATGTCGCCGTCACCGAGGATCACATAGATCAAATGGTCGATCACATCATAGCCGGGCTTGTTGAATATTGCCGACAACCTGCTTGCGGCCATTCCCATACCCACGGCGTTTGCTATGCCCTGACCCAGAGGTCCTGTAGTCGTCTCGATACCTCTGTCAAGGTCGAACTCGGGGTGACCAGGCGTGATGCTGCCCCACTGTCTGAAGTTCTGCAGCTCTTCATACGGGATGTCAAACCCTGCCAGATGAAGCAGAGAATACAGCAGCATCGATCCATGACCGCCGGAGAGGACGAACCTGTCTCTGTTCGGCCATCTGGGGTCCTTGGGGTTATAACGCAGAAATTTTGTCCACAGCACGTAAGCATAATCAGCCGCACCCATCGGCAGACCAGGGTGACCGCTCTTTGCCTTTTCAATGCCGTCTACTGCCAGGAACTTAATGGTGTTTACAGCGAGATCGTCAAGTCTCGCATCTGTAATTGCTTGCGACATGAATTCACTCCAGGGTATTTTGTTGTCTAAACCTCATAATATATTGTAGCGTTTATTGGCCGATGTGTCGATGGAGGCAATGAGTGAAAAGTGCTATAATATTTTTGGAAAAATGGAGCAGCATACACTCAAAGTACTTGAGTTCGAAAAAATAATAGCGAAACTGCAGAGTCAGGCGGCCTGCGCCCTGGGACGGGAGGTCGCCGGTCTTTCGTACCCGACCACCCATCTGGATATTGCCGTGCGCAAGCAGCAGGAGACCAGTGAAGCCCGCGCAATACTTCAATATGAGGGCAATATTCCGTTCGGTGGAATCGAGGACGTAAGGGGTTATGTAGAGCGAGCGGCGGTCGAAGCGCTGTTGCAGCCGACCGATCTGCTCGCTATCCTCAACACATTGCATGGCACAAAGCGTCTAGGCACATTTTTACGCAAGTTGAGCGATAAATACCCAATTTTGGGTGAACTCGGCAGCGAAATAGAGTTCTTCGCGCCAATAGAAAATGCCATCACAAGTTCGATTGCCCAGAGCGGAGATGTGCTGGATTCGGCAAGCGCCGCGTTAGGTCGTGTGCGATCAGAACTGCGCACGGTTCAATCACGCCTGACTGAGAAGATGAACTCATATCTGCAGGGCAGCTCATATAAGACGATCATTCAGGAGCCGGTCATCACTATCCGCAGTGACCGCTACTGCATCCCGATCAAGGCCGATCACAGAGGCCAATTCCCGGGTATAGTCCATGACGCCAGCGCATCCGGCGCGACACTTTTCATAGAGCCTGCGGCTGTGGTCGAACTTGGAAACAAGCGCAAACAGCTTGCCGTCAAAGAGCGTGAAGAGGTCGAAAAAGTGCTTGCGGGACTGACTGCGCTGGTCGGCGAAAAGAGCGGCCAAATTCTGGCGATGCTCAACGTGGTGGGCATAATCGACGGCATCGCTGCCAGAGCCAAGCTCAGTATCGAGCAGAGAGCGACCTCTCCGTTTTTGAACGATACCGGCATGATCGAGCTTATGTCTGCGCGCCATCCGCTGCTGGAGGGCGATGTCGTCCCGATAGATATGAGCCTGGGCAAGGATTTTAATGCGCTGCTGATTACCGGTCCAAACACCGGCGGCAAAACGGTTGCATTGAAGACTGTCGGCTTGCTGACCCTTATGGCCGCGAGCGGGATGCATGTACCGGCTGAACCCGGCACCGAGCTTGCGATATTTGAAAATGTTTATGCCGACATAGGCGATGAGCAGAGCATTGAGCAGTCTCTGTCGACATTCTCATCGCACATGAACAATATCGTGCGCATCACGAATGGCTCCAACAAAAACACCATGGTGTTGATGGACGAAGTTGGGGCGGGGACCGATCCTGCCGAGGGTGCTGCGCTCGCAAAGTCGATTGTAGATTATCTGATGCAGCAGGGTTCACGCATTGTTGCAACCACACACTACGGTGAGCTTAAGGAATACGCATATCTGCGTGATGGCGTGGAAAATGCATGCGTCGAGTTCGACCCTGAGAGCCTGCGGCCCACATACAGGTTGATGATAGGCATTCCGGGCAGCAGCAATGCTTTTGCCATAGCCGGACGACTCGGGTTGGACAAAACGATAATTGATGCCGCGAAAGAGAGCCTCGGCAATCACCAGCAGGCATCTGAAGAGCTTATTCGCCAGATCGAGGAGAGCCATAAGGCCGCCGCGGAGCAGAGGAAAGCCGCTGAGCGCCATGCGCGGGATGCTGAGATTTTGCGAAAGCGCTATGAGCAGCAACTCGGCGGGATCGAGAGCATAAAGAGCCGAGTCGAGACAAAGACAAAGCAGCGTGCCGAGAGCATTATCGAGGCCTATTCTCGGAAACTCGAAAATACACTCGAACAGCTTGCCGCACAGAAGGCCGACACCAAGCGCGCACAGGACCTCAAGAAAAAAGCAGAAAAGCTGATAGATCAACTGGATGAGCAGACGGTCAAGCGCGTCGAGGTTGCCGAGCATAAGGAAGAAAAGCTCGAGAAGGGAACGACACTTTCGCCCGGCATGCGCGTAGGAATTGCCGGCATAAACCAGGATGGCGAGATTGTGGAGCCGCCGGAGGCGGGCAAGGTCGTGGTTTTGATAGGCGCTATGCGTGTGAGTGTGTCGATATCATCACTTCGCAAGCCACGAGCGCATCAGGTTGAGGATGTGCGCCCGCAGAGGCTGCAGGAGAGCATAAGTCTGCAAAAGGCTCGTGATTTTCATGCTGAGATTCATCTGAGGGGCATGCGCGTCGAGCCTGCGCTGATCGAACTGGATAAATATATGGACGACGCTATGGCGGCTGGGGTTATATCCGTCCGCATAGTTCATGGCAAGGGGACCGGCCAGATGAGACAGGCCGTATGGCAGTATCTGAAATCGCATAAAGGTGTGAACTCGTTCCGACTCGGTGAGCAGGAAGAGGGCGGTTCGGGGGTCACTGTTGCGGAGATGAAAAGATAAACGAATTTAGTATTGAGTACTTTATATTGAGTATTTGCTTGGTTGTTATGTCAAATGCATAAAAATATACAGGGTTTACTAATAGCGGCAAGAGATGCTCGTAAGAGTGCATATGCGCCATACTCGGGATTCAAAGTGGGCGCTGCAGTATTGTGCGGCTCGGGCAAGGTTTATACGGGATGCAATGTAGAGAATGCATCGTATGGACTGAGTATGTGTGCTGAACGTGTAGCCGTCCAAAAAGCAGTATCCGAGGGCGAGAGGCATATTAAGGCAGTCGCGATTGTGACCGATGGAGATGGTTTTGCGCGGCCATGTGGGGCGTGCCTGCAGGTGATTGCGGAATTCAGTGATAAGGATAATCCGGCCGAGATCATTTCAGGGAATTTGAATCTGGAATACGATGTCTTTGGTCTGGGGGATTATTTGCCTAAGCCGTTCAATCTCAGGCAATAATCAATCAAAAATACTAAATATCAAATCAGGTGGTTGTTGTGAGAAAGGCAGTTCAGTTCGGAGCAGGTAATATCGGACGAGGTTTCGCGGGGCAATTATTCAGTGAGTCCGGGTTCGAGGTAGTGTTTGTTGATGTGGTGCAGGAACTGGTGGATTTGATTAACCAGTGTCGTTCATATCCGATCAGAATGGCATGCGAGAAGCCATGGACGGTTACTATTGAAAATGTCCGTGCAGTGAGCGGACTGGATATACCGGCAGTGGCCGAAGAAATCAAGACAGCAGATTTGATGTGCACAGCCGTTGGCGTAAATGTGCTGCCCAAGATCGCTCCGACTATAGCTGCCGGAGTCAAAGCGCGTGCCGAAGCCGGTGTCGAGAAACCGATCAATATAATCATATGCGAGAACCTTCAGAATATGGGTCCATTCCTCAAGGGTGAAGTGAAAAAGGCTCTTGCCCAGGAGTACCATGCATACCTGGAGGATAAGATAGGGTTTGTGGAGAGTGTGGTCGGGCGGATGGTGCCGGTTATGAGCGCCGAGCAGAAGCGTGAGGATCCTCTGTTGGTGATTGTCGAGCCATATAAGCATTTGCCGATATCAAAGGCCGCCATCAAGGGTGAGTGGTTCGATATAGCAAACATCGAACCAGCGGGCAACTTCCAGAGTTTTGTGGACCGCAAGCTCTACGCGCATAATGCGGGTCACGCGACTGCAGCCTATCTGGGTTATATGAAGGGGTATAAGTATGTCTGGCAGGCTATGGATGATGAGCAGATAGCCAAAGAGGTTCGTGCTGCTATGGAAGAGACCGGCAGGGCACTGGTAAAGAAACATAGTCTGGACCCGGTGGCTCATCAGGCGCATGTAGACGACTTGCTCAGCAGGTTCGCGAATGCTGCACTTGGCGACCAGGTCGCCAGGGTTGGGGGAGACCCTATGCGCAAGCTCGGTCCCAATGATCGGCTCGTGGGCGGAGCAAAGCTGGTTGAGGAGTGCGGATTCTTTCCCGAGCATATGAGCAGGGCGATAGCCGCAGCGCTTCTATTCGATTTGCCGACCGACCCCACAGCGCCGAAAGTGCAGCAGATATTGAAAGAGCGGGGAGTGGCAGGTGCGCTCAATGAGATAAGCAAACTGCCGGAAGACTCGCAAATTACAAAAGAGGTTATCAGACAATACAACGATTTCAAGTCAAAAAGTTGAGGAGTGACGAAGTCAAAAAGTGAATGCATGATTTTCGACTTTTTGGCTTTGCGACTTTCCAACTTTTCGACTCAAATAAATAGAGGGGTTCTGTTATGTCTTACATGCTCGAAGAAATCCATGCTCAGCCGGATGTGGTCAGCAAACTGGCCAACGAAGAGCGTGGCGCAGCAAGCAATCTGGCTGCGGAAATAAAGCAAAGGGGAATCGATCTTATCCTGATTGCCGCACGCGGCACGTCAGACCATGCCGCCATATACGGCAAATACCTCATCGAAATTAACAACGGGATACCCGTTGCGTTGGCTGACTGCTCCGCATTCACTCTATATCAGGCGAAAATGAAACTGGACAGGGCACTGGTCATCGGTATATCTCAATCTGGTGAAGCCACCGATGTCGCCGAATACCTTGAGGAGTCCCGCAAGATGGGCGCTCTCACATTGTCGATTACAAACGAGCCGGGCTCGAAGTTGACCCAGATCGCCGATCATACTCTGCTTTGCCATGCCGGTAAAGAACTGGGTGTGGCCGCAACCAAGACATACACATCCACACTTGCGGTGCTATACCTGCTGAGCGCTGCTCTATGTGGTGACAGCTCCTGTATGGATCGACTGCATGTCTGTGCGGACGCCATGCGACAGGTGCTGACGATTGAGGACTATATAAGCGATCATGCAGAGCGCTACAGATATATGCAAGACGGATATGTGATTGCGCGCGGGTTCAATTATTGCACGGCGCTGGAAGCGTCGCTGAAGCTGGCCGAGACATGTTATGTCGGAATGCTGGGCTATTCGGCGGCGGATTTCCTTCATGGACCGATCGCGGCTGTGCATGAGAATGAGGCATGTTTCCTCATCGCTCCTCCAGGCAAGACGTTTGACGGTATGAAGGATATAGCCGCACGTCTTAAAGACCGCAAGGCGGAGATGGTTGTTATCAGTAGTGAAGACGACATTCTGCAGATGGCGACACGGCAGTTCAAAATTCCTGTACAAATCGAGGAAGAACTCAGCCCGCTGCTATATATATTGCCCAGTCAGATGCTTGCATACTATCTGGCTAATGCGAAGGGATATGATCCGGACAGGCCGCGAGGGCTGAGCAAAGTGACACTCACTATGTAGAAAACACGTCAGAAGCGCCGGTCCAGCAGTTTCACAATCTGCCTGTTTTGGGAAAAACATCTACAATGCTTTAAGCAGGCGGGTAGGGAGGTTGTTGCAATGGCGACGATTGCTGTCGTGTTGTTGAGTGGGCTGGTGCTTCTGACAGGTATTTCCATATACAGCGCTTTGATGCTGTCCAAACGAACTGATGAGATGGTGGCAGACATAGATAGTGAAGATGAATCGCCGTCACCTCTGAAAGTACACTTTCCAGACTCGGTGATGCGGCAGAGCGATATCAGCTAGACTGTTTGCTGCGCTTCCTGCGAAACTCCGTGGTGACCATGACCAGGCTGATGAGAGCACAGAGATATGCCGGCCAGTCACCTGAGCGTGTGTATGGCGTGAGCATATCCAGCGGCTGGATCTTACCTGAAACCATCCCCTGTTTGAATATACCGAGGTCGGCTTGCATCCGTCCGTATGGATCAATGATGGCTGATATGCCTGTTGCAGCGCCCCGCACGATATAGCGCCTGTTCTCGACTGCTCTGAGTTGAGACATCATCAAATGTCCCTGAGCGGCTGACGTGTGCTCGAACCATGCATCATTAGTGATGACGAACAGTGCACGTGCACCGTTTTTCGTCTCATTTCGAGATATATCGGCAAACAGCGACTCGAAACAGATGCTTATCCCGATCTTACCGATATTGGTCTGTATCAGGTTATGTGACTCGCCGGGCAGGACGTCCTGGTCACGGATGCCATAGCTGCTCAAGAACGGCAGATAATCTCTCAACGGCACGAACTCACCGAACGGCACCAGCCTCACCTTGTGATATGTTCCCAGGTTTTCGCCGCCGGGTCCGTAGCACAAGGCGCTGTTATAGTAGAGTGGATTGTGTGGGTCGGACGAAGGGGCATATGCGCCTATGATATAGGTCGCATTGCTCTTCTTCGCTAGTCCTGAAAGGATGCCACCCCAGGTATAATCGGTTATCGGTGTAGGCAAAGTGGTCTCAGGCCATACTATAATCTGCGCGCCCTCATCGACGGCCTTGGCGCTCATGGTAGAGTATGTGACATATGTGTTGGCGAGATAGTCTATGTTCGGCACAACGTCTTGATCGACATTGCCCTGGATTATAGCGACTTTGGTGCTTGGGCGCATTCGGGGCTCCGTGCGTATTATGGCGCTGCCGACAGTCCAGACCGTCAGTATACAAATAAGTGCAATCGCGGCTGCGCCTGCTCGTCTCTTAGATTTAGAAACTATGAATTCAGCCAGAGACACATTGACCAGGCAGACCAGAAAGTCTATGAGCCAGGGTCCGGCCAACGAGGCGAGCTGGATGACTGTATGACTTGCTGCTTGAGTGTGCGCAAAGCTGCCCCAAGTGAATGCATATGCGCCCAGTGAGCGCAGCCACTGCACAGCAGTCCATGCTGCAGGCACAAGGATGTATCCCAACGGACCTTTTCTCGAAGGTGCAAACCTGGCAGCCATAGCTGAGAATACGGCGAAAAATACCGACTCTATTATGGTGACCAGAGCCCATGGCAGATAGCCGAATATGGATATCCAGTAAAGTATCGTGCCGAAGTATACCAGCCCGGCGGCAAAACCATAGATGGCGGCTTGACGGGTATTGGATTTATGGACTGCGATAAGTAGAGGCGCGAGTCCAGCCCATGCCAGAGGCCATATTCCCGGCCTGGGCATTGCCAGGGCAAGGAGAAAGCCGGATATTATTGCTAATAAGAGGTTACGTTTTTGCATTCTTTGCGCTATAATTGCTCCATAAGGTCATGAATATACGTCATATTGCATCATTCATAATCTGCATTACTATTATATATACGCTGAGCGGTTGTGCAAAGTACCCCACGGGAGCAGTGACAACCGGCAGGCAATTGGTAATCACGCTCAGGGTTCGCGGTGAAGTGAGCACCACAGAATCGGTGTATCCGGGTCTGGTGCACCACTATTTTGTTGCAATCGATAATGACAATGACTCCACGACAGGACCTCTGGGCGCATTTTATTCGCCATATGGCGGCACCGGTTGGGTCACCTCACAGGACGCCGAAAACAGCGTCGGTATGACATCGTTCATTGAATATGACGCCGATAATCCGGACGGTTACCTATATGGCGTGCTCTCCGGCAGTTATTTCCTGAACCGCACCTCTCCACAGCCTCTGATCAGTTCGGAGCTTCAGGATGGTGGATCCGCAATTGTATTTGTGATCGACTTCAGTCAGATCGAGACGACCGCCATTCCAGCCGATGAGATTACACAGCTGGATATAAACTTTATCACCGCAAATGCTCTTCCCACAAATGCCGGCCAGGTTGTCAATGGGCGCGAGATAGACGGTCTGGGTCCTGCCGGGCAGGATTACATCACTATTTCCACTATTACGGATCAGACATTCTCAGGCGATGACACGGACTCACCGAACCTCACCCCGACGGATTCCGGTCTGGATATCGAATCCTGGCAGATTGAAGTGCAAACAGTCTCATCGGGGTAGGATTGCATCCCAGGACTATGGTGAGGCTCCATGTGTCATTCCCAGCTTGACCGGGAATCCAGGAACCGTCACCACGATGAAAGCAGGGACTCTGGATTCCCGCTTTCGCTGGAATGACACAAGCTTGCTTACTCTTAATAGGATTCACCCTTTGGGTAATCTGGTTGAAGCAGTACAGTTTTGTGGGGGCAAATATGGCTCGGCGGGCTCATTATTGGGAGGACAAAGCTCCTACTGATCCGAAAATTCCCAGATAAATGAACTCTCCCATCTGGTTTGACTGACTATATGCGTTTTCGATATAATGCTACGGTTGAATGATACGGAGCATTGCGGCGATAATATGAGCGAAAACGATCTCAAAGAGGCTTACGTTGAAAGCCTCTTTTCGTCTATTGCTTCCAAGTATGATCTGCTCAACAGTGTCTTGAGCTTGACACGTCATAAGGCGTGGCGGCGGTTTGCTGTCTCGAAGTCCGGGATGGCGCAGGGTGGCAATGCGCTCGATGTCTGCTGCGGCACGGGAGATTTCGCGTTCGAGCTTGCCCGCAGGGCAGGGGAGTCAGGTCATATCGTTGGTGTGGATTTTTCGGCTCCGATGATCGAGATTGCGAAGAATAAGGCTAGACATGCTGGTTTTGGCAATATAGATTTTATTGTCGCGAATGCATGTGCGCTGCCGTTTGCTGACGATACATTCGATTGTGCAACGGTAGGCTTTGGACTCCGCAATGTGGCGGACCTGTCGAAAGCGCTTGGTGAGATGACGCGGGTGGTAAAGCCCGGGGGCAGGGTAATCAACCTTGAAATCAGCCATGTGCGCTCACCGCTGTTGAGGCCGTTTTGGAAACTGTATTTTTACCGTTTGACACCGTACACAGCATCGCTGTTCCATGCCAGGCGCAGCGCATATGAGTATCTGCCGAATTCCGTGAAGTCATTTTTGTCGCGTGAAGAATTGGCCGAACACATGGAGTCGAGCGGGTTGTGTGATGTGAGATATTATGACCTCATGTTCGGCGCTGTATGTGTGCATGTTGGTGTCAAAGCATGATTGTATGGTGTATATGAGTTTCGGTTTATCGTTGTAATGGGAGGGCGAAGCTCCTGCTGAGCCATTACATAGAATTTGTTTGGAGTCATTGATGAACGCTCGTGTTTTGAATTCGAGAAGCGAAAATTTGCATCCCGGGTGGACGAGTCCTATCGCGACTGAGTTGGACCAGGTCGAGCGGATCATAGAGTCCTCAATAAGGTCAGAGGTCTCAGTGGCGTTTGACCTCTCCATGCATCTCTATTCAGCGGGCGGAAAACGTATACGACCGGCACTTGTTCTGCTTAGTGCACTGGCATGCAATAAGGGTGTCGATATTGACCGGGTCGGAAGTCTGGCGGCGGCAACGGAACTGGTTCACATGGCTTCACTGGTGCATGATGATGTGGTCGACGAGACGCATGAGCGCAGGGGCACGAGCACTGCAAACAGCACCTGGGGCAACAAGCTGAGCGTCTTGGGCGGTGACTTTCTGCTCTCGAAGGCATTTTCTCTGCTGGGAGCGAATGGCGACGTCGAAATATTGCGGACACTCTCCTCAATGGCAGTGGGTATGGCGGAAAGCGAGATGCTCCAGGCGCAGAGTGAGGGCAGCGTACAGGCGTGGCAGCGCAACTATGACAAGATAATCCAGGGAAAGACCGCATCATTTATGCGCGCATGCTGCGAGTGTGGTGCGATACTGGGTGGAGCAGATAATGAACAGCGCAAAGCCCTTACAGAATACGGTATGATGCTCGGACATGCTTTTCAGATCACTGACGATATCCTGGATATAGTCGGTGACCCTGTCGAGACAGGCAAAGATGTGGGTTCGGACCTCGTCAATGGTAAGTTTACTCTGCCGGTGCTGATTGCATGGGATAAACCGGAGTTTGGAGAGGTTAAACCGCTGCTTATCGAAAGGCCTCTTACGCCGGAGAATGCGAAAGTAGTTGCTCGCCGGATTGTCGAGTGCGGTGCTGTGGACGAAGCACACGCCTCGGCGCAGAAATGTGTTTCCCGTGCATGCGCCGGACTTAGTGATATGCCGGAATCTGATTACATATGCGCTCTCAGATCACTGGCTGAGTTCGTTATCGGACGTAGAGTCTAAACCTCAATTTATAATCTGTGCTATAATGTATGTGCATTGTTACGTTGGTTTGGCACCTGGCCTGGTTGTTCGCGAAAAAAGTCGGTCCCACTGGTTCACTCGCTTCAAGCCTCGAATACAATAGTATAACAACCGACCAGGAGTATATTGATTGAAATATCAGGACAAACTCTGCGTCTGCCGCGATTGTGGACAGGAGTTCACGTTCAGCGTGCAGGAGCAGAAGGAATTCGCCAAACTCGGCTTTAACCCGCCGACAAGATGTACGGATTGTCACGAAATGCGGACCGCAAGGCGCAGACACAGCCGTGGAGGTGACTGCTCGACACATATCGCCAAATGCTCGATTTGCGGGAAAGACGCGGTTCTCCCCTTCAAGCCATCAGATGATAAGCCAATATATTGCGCCGACTGCTTCAAAGAGCATCTGGCCGCGAAAGAAACGCCAAGGCGAAGGAAATTTGTGCTGCGCAAGGCGAATAAACCGGCTCATGAGGCCGAAACCAAGTCGATTTTCAGCCGTTTCAATTTCGATACTCGCATTGAGCATGCCATTCTGGACGCAGGATATGAAACTCCCACGGCTGTGCAGGCGGCGGCTATTCCTATTGCTCTGGCCGGAGATGACCTCATCGGCACTGCCCAGACCGGCACAGGCAAGACTGCGGCGTTTGTGCTGCCCATTCTCCAGCATCTTCTCGATAACCCGGTGAACACCATGCGCACGAGGACCATAGTCTTGACTCCGACCCGAGAGCTTGCCGAACAGATAAACGAGTCGTTCAAGCAACTGGGCAAGTATGCCGGGATCAAAAGTGCAACTGTCTATGGCGGTGTCAGCATGGTTGCTCAGCAGCGTGCGCTGCGAGGTGGAGTTGATGTAATTGTGGCTTGCCCTGGCAGGCTGCTCGATCATATTGATCGCGGCAACACCGACTTCTCCTGTGTTGAAAAACTGGTGCTCGATGAAGCGGACAGAATGCTGGATATGGGTTTTCTTCCTTCGATCAAGCGCATTATTAAGCGTCTGCCGCGCAAGCGTCAGAATATGCTCTTCTCGGCGACATTTGCGCCTGAGCTTACAAAACTTGCCAAGGATACTCTTAATGATCCAAAGCGTGTGGATGTGGACATCTGTGCCCCCGCGAAAACCGTTGCGCATGCTCTCTATCCGTGCCCTCAGCACTTGAAGACTTCGCTGGTCTTAAAGATACTCGACAAGACCGATATGAACTCAGTGCTGATATTCACTCGCACAAAGCATCGCGCAAATCGTGTGGCTGAGCAGATCGTGAGGGCGGGTTACGGAGCATCAGCGCTGCACTCGAACAAGTCTCAAAACCAGAGACAGGCTGCTCTGGACGATTTTCGTCTGGGTCGATGCCAGATACTGGTTGCGACCGATATTGCGGCGCGCGGGCTGGATGTGGACAGCATATCGCATGTAATCAACTACGATATCCCGGATACGGCTGACACATATATCCATCGGATAGGGCGTACGGGCAGGGCGGAGCGTGAAGGCGATGCGATCACATTGATAACAAAAGAAGACGCAGGTGTTGTCTGGGACATAGAGAAAGCCATCGGCGGACCGATAGAGCGTCGCAAGCTCGATGACTTCGACTACTCTGTGCGCCCGACCACATTAACCGAATTCAAACGCGGTCCCGTTCAACAGGGCAAGCCGAAAGGTCGGAGACGTAATACAGCAGCATCGGTTCGCACTAGCCCGCATTATTCACGAGAAACGTGAATAATGCTCTCAGAGACCCGGATTATGCAGCAAGCGCATAATCCGGGCTAGGCATTAGTCGTCAAATGTGGTGCAGACGCTTTTTTAGTGCGTCCAGCGCTTCCCTTGCTTTGGTGTAGTTCGGATCGATCTCCAACGCCCGTTCGTATTCATACTCGGCTTCAGATGATATTCCGCTTGCCTCATATGCCTGAGCTATGTTGTAATGAATACTCGCAACACCAGGGGCAATCTGCTCTGCAGTCTTAAATGCTCCTATCGCGGCATTATACCGCTCCTGCGACGCATATGCCACGCCGAGATAGGTAAATGCCTTGTGATTTTCGTGGTCCAGATGAGTTGCGGCCTCCAGCTCTTCGATAGCTGTCTCGATGTTGCCTGCCTTGAATGCATCAACACCGAGCATGTAGTGTTCCATTGCTTCCGCCATTTTGGGTCACCAATGGTAAGTAGTAATGGCCATGCGCCATCCGGTTTCAAGTATAGCCGAGGCTGTATTCACTGTCAACGCTTGGAGTTGACGAAATGGCATCATTATGAGTATACTTGTGAGAGTGATCGGGAGGATTCAATTACAATGGATAAGTTGCAAATCGAAGCGAATTACCGCTCTGATATGAGTAAAGGTTACACCAAACAGCTCAGACGCAATGGTTTTGTGACCGCAAACGTCTTTGGTCACGGCGCGGAATCTGTGGCGGTTGAAGTCAAACTGCAGGATCTGCTGGACCAGATCAAACAATCAGATACAGGTGTCAAATCTCTCATTGATCTCAAGATCAAGGGCGCGCCGAAAAAAGTGGACGGCACGGTGATTATAAAGAACTATATCAAGGATCCGCTGACACGCAAGCTCCTTGATGTGCAGTTCCAGCGCATATCGATGAAGGAAAAGGTTCACGTTGGAGTGCCGATCGAGTTGATCGGAGAAGCACCCGGTGTCAAGAACGGCGGTATACTTGAGCAGATGCTCGATGAACTGCCCGTAAGCTGTCTGCCGGGCGATATTCCGGCAAAGATCGATGTGGACATCAGTGGGCTTGAAGTGGGTAACCACATCCGCGTTGACGAACTGGCTGTCGGTGAAAGTATCGATGTACTCGCCGACCCTGAGGCGCTGGTTGTCAATTGCAGGGCTCCTCATATTGTTGTGGAGGAAGAGGCCGGAGCGGCTGAAGAGGAAGCTCCGAGTGCTGAGGCTGCTTCGGAGACAGAAGCCTAAGCAATTTACGCTAAGTAAATTGCAAGAGTCCGTATATGCTATAGTACAATCTCTAATACACGTTTATGGGCGTAATTTACTTAGCATTAGATTATTGGCAAATGATTGCGAATGGGGAGCCGAGAGGCTTCCCATTTTCGTCATGCAGCGATGCCGAGTTCCGGTTCCTGGTTGTTTTTCTTCTCCATCGCGCTTGCGATAGCGGGGGCAGCCGCTCCGGCTATTATGCTGAGCAGTCGGAGGCGCTGCCTGGTAAGTAGTTTGCAATCCTCAAAATAGAGATTTACGACCCCAATGGAATTATTGCGGACCACCAGTGGCAGCGATACCGCGCATCCATCATCAGAGGCGACCATTCTCCACGGAATAAACTCCACATCCACGAAGACGTCATTGGCCACCTGAACCTCCTTTGTGAGGAATGCTTTGGCGGTGTGTCCGGTATGAAATCCCGGCCAGCGGTTTTCCGACATAACAGGATACTTCTTTCCTATTGCTCCAGGGCAATCCGCAGGACCGCGAAGTGCATACAGTTCCAAATTGTAACCCGTCTCATCGACAAGGTAAACAGCAGCGACTTTGACGCCGAGCTGTTCTTGATGCGTGCGAGCATATAGGTCCAACAGGTCATGCAAGGTGCCGGTGCCGACAACCGACCATGACACCTGGTGCAGAGCATCGAGTTCTTGGAGCCTGTCCTGTGCTTCCCGCTGCATTATGGCATTCTGAATACAAAAGCCGCACATGATGGCCAGCCATGATAGTGATTCAAGTATCAAGCTGATTATGGACCAATCGTCAAATCGTGTGGTCGATACCATACGAAAGGCCAGAGAGACTATCAACGGAATGAATGCAAAACATATCATTCCTGCCATGCGGTCGTTATTTGTATATGTGCGGCGGAAAAAACCGATAAGCGTGACAAGATAGAGCACGACTGCGGCAAGTCTTGTGAGCATTCCCGCTGCCAAAAACGGTACGGAACCCTGTTCCATGGTTGAGATATAAGTGTTTAAAGGACCGTCAATTACATAAGGCACTGCTATGAGCGGCCCTACTAATACGAGTAGACATACAAGCAGTGATTGGACCAGTGCGCTGCGCCGAGTACCTGTTTTGCATGTCGTGTTGACATATGCAGAACATGCGAATAATATGCCGGAAATAGTCCATGCCGCAGACGACACCCAACCGGCGGAAAGTGATCCGGGCATTCGTATATCCAGGATGATCTGCAGGGCATGGCCTTCAGCTATGGTAATAAATGCAGATGCAAGGATGAGGTGTCGAAGTTCGCAGTTGAGAACGAATCTGGCAAGCAGGTAAGTGGCGCCGGCAAATCCAACGCAAGCTCCCGCGGCAAGCATTAGTGTTGATGAGTTCCCTAAAGCATTCAAATAGCCGGCAGGCAGCACCATTTTTGCCGCAATTGATAATACTGTGGTCAGCAGTATCCCCGCAACAAGACGACGATATGTGGTCCTGCTCGATGTGATTTGTTCGAACAGAGATTCTGCGTTTGGATTAGTGCTCCTTATGCCTTCGGTTACTACCAACTTACTCACCTTCTGGTGAGACTTGAATATACCACTGCTGGGAAGAGTGGTACTTTTCATTACTGCCCCAACTTGTATTTTTGGCAGTTTTGCTATAGAGCTTAATGTTTGAAAGAAAAAAAACTGCTAATTTTCGTGACAAATCGTCCGCATACTGTCTTGCCGTAGCGCAATATGGATGTAATAAATATTTTGGTAGGCATTGGGCGCCAACTGCCGATAATCCATATGTGAAGTATGCTATATACGATTGGAGATGAAGTATGAGCGGCAAGCAAAACACAATATCAGTGTGTATGATCGTACGTGATGAAGAAAAGTATCTGCCCGAGTGCCTCGAAAGTGTGAAGGGATTTGCGGACGAGATAGTGGTCGTCGATACCGGCTCGACTGACAAAACCATCGAGATTGCCGAGTCGTATGGCGCGAAAGTCTATCACTATGAGTGGAACGATAACTTCTCCGATGCCCGCAACAAGTCGATAGACATGGCTACATGCGACTGGATATTCATACTCGATGCCGATGAACGTCTGGACGAGCAGTCAAAGTCCGTGATCCGGCAGGGCATAGATGAGGGCAAATACGATATCTTCAGCATATTTCAATCCAGTCGATGCCGCGATTATTCCGATGTGGAGACGAACTATTATAACAGTGAGACCATTCGCATATGGCGCAAGTGCCCGTCGATCCGATATGAAGGCAGAGTTCATGAGGCTATCTCCAACAATGGTGATGTGAATGTAGACGGCGCGACGATCAACGCTGTTATTTATCATGAGGGCTATCTGCCCGAGATCATAGAGCAGAGACATAAAGATGAGCGCAATATTAAACTGATGCAGATCGAGCTGGATAATAATCCAGACAGTCTGCATTATATCTTCCATATGGCAAAACAGCACCATACCAGTCGTAATTACGAGCAGGCTCTTGCCTACTTCAAGTCAGCCGAAAAGCTCCTGTCGCCCAAGCACAATAAACTCGCGACCAGCGTCTACAGCTATATTGCCAGCATAAATTGCACATTGGGCAGATGCAAGGAAGCGCTTGATGCTCTGGATCAGGCGGAAAAGCGCGGTATTAAGCATCCTGAGATATCATATAACAAAGGCAGGACGCTGCTGATAATGGGAAGATATGAGGAGGCTCTCGACTGCTTCAAAGAGGCTATCAATGTAAAGCAACGTGCGAAATGGGGTGACCTTTCGGTCTGCGACTACAAGGCCGACTGGGGTACGAGCGCCGCACTGCTGGGACTCAAGAAATTCGACAAAGCCATCGAGAAGGCAAGGCAAGTTCTTGAGAAGAACCCGGACTATCACCCGGCGCACATGGTCCTAATTCAGGCATATCTGGCCACCGGCCAATTGGATGCGCTTGGCAGTCTCCTGCTTTCAATGCGGAAATTTGACCAGAACACTCTGAACACGGCGCACAGAGTTATAGCGGCGTATGAGTCTCAAGGTCGAATCTCTGAGGTGAGAGACATATGTCGGCATATCGTCGAGTGTGGTCATGACAGCGCCGATATCCGGTTCAAGCTAGGTGTTTGCGCTGAATCTCAGGGAGAGTTACCTGATGCAGAGATTCATTATAAGTGTGCAATAGAACTCGACGACAAATGCGTTGAAGCATACAATAACCTGGCTCTGCTTTATGCGCAAAATGGTCTGGTCTCCGAAGGGTTGGATATGCTCTCGGATGCTATTGATAATCGTGCCGACTATGCAAACACGTATTTCAATGCCGGAGACATACTGTATGCAATCGAGCAATATTCTACCGCAGCCGATATGTACCAGGCCGGATTGCTCAGGTGTCCCGATCATGCTCCGGGCTATTTCACATTGGGCAATTGCTATTACCAGATGTCCGCATTTGATGCGGCTGTGCTTGCATATAAGCAGGCTCTGGTGCTGCGACCTGATTATCCTGAAGCAGCAAACAACCTTGCTCTTATCGTGAAAGCAGCCTGATATCTGTAGACAAGATCAAAAGCAACACGCCCGGTATATTGTGTCGGGCGTGTTGCTTTTGCACGTAAAGATTACAACTGACACAAAAATATGCCGTTGTGTGTCACTATTACTTGACAGTTACGTGTTATGGTGATACACTGCGGTTGCTGAAAGAGACAAGCTTTCAGATAATCGAGGCCACACTAATATCATAAGAGCTCCTCAGGAGCCAAGGGAGAGAGAAATGAGATATACACTGGTATTTATGTGTCTGGCAGTCATGGTTGCACTGGCGGCAGCGGTTCCGGTTTCGGCAGACGATTTTGCCTACGGTACTATCGCCGGGACAGTTTACCGAAGCGACACCAATGCCCCGTTAGCCGGTATTTATGTGAGTTGTTGGTATGGGAGTTCATTGCGGTGGACCACGGTGACGGATGAATATGGCGACTACTCATATACCACGCTTGCGGATACATACGGCTTTTCTGTCCAGGCAGAGGATGGTTTCTACAGTATCTATGTTGATAATATAGAGATATTGCCGGACGAGACAACCGAGCAGAACTTCACTCTGACCCCATATGCAGTTCCGGAGCCAAGCGCAATGCTTGTGATGTTATTCGGGGGCTGTGGTATATGCGGAATGCTGCTGAAGAGGCGTACACGATAGGCAAAGCATCATTTCTGGATTGTGGTATGTATCTCAGAATCCGGCTGTGATGACAGCGCATTGCTATCGCCAATACATACAAAAAGCGCACCCAACTTTTGGCTGGGTGCGCTTTTGTTTTGTTGTTGCCTGTGCCATCTTACGAAGACGCTGATTGACTCTCCACAGGCAGAGCCTTCAAATCGGCTTCCTTGGTGAAGAATATCTTGCCGTCCTCGAGTTCCGCACGGACCGTGTCTCCGGCGGTGAATCGCCCGAGCAGAATTTCTTCCGCCAATGGGTCTTCAATCAGTCTTTGAACGGCGCGTCGCAGCGGTCTTGCGCCGAACTGAGGATCAAAACCTTCTGCCCCAAGCAGTTCCCTGACCTCACGTGTGACCTCGAGTTCCATACCCTGACCGGATACCTGCTGACTAACACGGTTCACCATCAGATCGACGATCTTCAGAATTTCATCCCGCGTGAGCTGATGGAATACTATGACATCATCAACACGGTTCAGGAACTCAGGTCTGAATGTCCGCTTCATCTCTTCGGTGATGCGGTGCTTCATGGACTCATAGGCACGCTCAGACTCCGCAGGCGACTCTTCAGGCCTGAAACCGATTCCCGGTCCGCCCTGGATCGACTGAGCGCCGATGTTGCTGGTCATGATTATGATCGTGTTCTTGAAGTCCACGATCCGACCCTGCGAGTCCGTAAGCCTGCCGTCCTCCATTACCTGAAGCAGGATGTTGAAGACCTCTGGATGCGCCTTCTCGATCTCGTCCAAGAGCACCACTGAATACGGTCTTCGACGAACTGCCTCTGTGAGCTGACCGCCCTCATCATAACCGACATATCCAGGAGGCGCACCGACCAGTCTGGATACGGAGAAGCGCTCCATATACTCGGACATATCGATACGAATGATCGCGTCTTCAGTCTCGAACAGATACTGCGCCAGCGCTCTGGCAAGCTCGGTCTTTCCTACGCCTGTAGGTCCAAGGAACACGAAGCTGCCCATCGGCCTCTTCGGGTCCTTCATGCCCGAGCGCGCTCTCCTTATAGCCTTTGAAACCGCAACAACGGCATCGTGCTGACCGATCAGTCTGCCATGGAGGACATCCTCCATCTTGAGCAGCTTGCTCGACTCGCCTTCGACCAGCCTTGAGACCGGGATTCCCGTCCAACTGTAGACAATATGAGCGATTTCGTCTTCGTTTACTACAGATGGCTGGCTCGCCTTATCTTCTTTCCATTTGCGGTCGAGTTCATCGATCTTCTCACTGATGTCATGCTCTTTGGCTCTGAGTTCGGCGGCCTGGTCATAGTTAGACCCGGCTGGGATCGAATTAAGCTCAGACTGTATGCCTGTCAACTCCTGCTTCGCATGCCTTAGCTCAGCAGGTGGCATCGCTAACCGCAATCTGACCCTGGATGATGCTTCATCGATCAGATCAATAGCCTTGTCCGGCAGCGCTCTGTCCGTGATATATCTGTCGGAGAGCTGCGCTGCTGATATCAACGCGATATCCTCGATTGTTACGCTGTGATGTTTCTCATAGCGGTCACGCAGACCCTTAAGAATCTGAATCGTCTCGTCTATGCTCGGCTCACGAACCTGCACCGGCTGGAACCTGCGCTCAAGCGCTGCATCACGCTCGATATACTTGCGATATTCGTCCATTGTAGTCGCGCCGATACACTGCAGTTCGCCCCGCGCCAGGGCAGGCTTGAGTATATTGGATGCGTCTATAGCGCCCTCAGCAGCACCCGCGCCGACGAGTGTATGCAGCTCGTCGATAAAGAGGATCACCTCACCGGCGGCCTTGCGGACCTCCTCCATGACGCGCTTCATTCTCTCTTCAAACTCACCACGATACTTGGTTCCCGCGACCAGCCCCGCAAGGTCCAGCGCGACAATCCGCTTGTCTTTGAGGGTCTCAGGCGTATCTCCGCTGATGATCCTCTGAGCAAGCCCCTCGGCGATGGCAGTCTTGCCGACGCCAGGTTCGCCTATAAGACATGGGTTGTTCTTTGTTCTGCGCGAGAGTATCTGCACCACACGCTCGATCTCATTGTCGCGCCCGATGCATGGGTCCAGCTTCTCCTGTCTGGCAAGCTCGGTGTAGTCTCTGCCGAACTCATCCAAAGTAGGCGTCCTGGAACGTGTGCGGGTCGAGGTAATAGCTGTTGTCTCTCCGTCCTGCAAGTTCATCACCTCTCTGCGAGTTCGTTCGAGGTCCACTCCAAGTCTCTGCAGAACGCGGGCAGCCATTCCTTCTCCCTCGCGTATCAGACCAAGGAGCAGGTGTTCAGTGCCGATATAATTATTGTTCAGATTCCTTGCTTCGTCATATGCAAGGTCTATGACTCGTTTTGCCCTGGGAGTAAGCTGCATATCCTGCCCCAGACGCCCGTCACCTCGTGTGACCTGGCGCTCGATATCGGAGCGAATCCTGCCAAGACTTACGCCCATCCTATCCAGAATCCTGGCGGCTACGCTGTCGTTTTCGCGCACAAGACCCAGAAGCAGATGCTCTGTGGAGACATAATTCTCTCCCAACCTACCCGCTTCTTCCTGCGCGAAAAACACCACTCTGCGTGCTCGTTCGGTAAATCTTTGCCACATCTTATAGTTTCCCCCCTTTACATATGGGATCCTGATAATTGAGTATATTGGATTTTATATTGAGTATTTTATAAAATCCTCGTGAAACGATATATTTGAAGAGCCAATTGCGAAACGAGAGAACGTCTTAATTTTTGTCATTCCGAACTTATAATCCGAATTGCAGTATATTATTTGTCGAGATGTAGCCGCAATTCGGATTAGTGAGGAATCTGCTTTGAACCTTACGCTGTAACAGCAGATTTCTCGCTACGCTCGAAATGACAGAGTTGATGACTTTTGCAATTACCTCTGAAATCTTTACTTTTTTAGACGGTCGCATATGTTTACAAGTTCAATACGGCACAATCAGTATACCCGAGCTAGCCGGATATTATGTGCACATCAGCCAATTTCTTTCTGAGAAAAGCCGCGCGCTCTATGCTCACGCCGCCGTCATCACCCGCACCTGCCTGCATCCCCACAAGAAGCTCATTCATCAATGAGCCGGTGCAGTTGATTGTCAAACCCAGTGCGCTCGCAAGACGGATGGGGGACATATGAGTCACCGCATCCTGCGGCTTCACAGACATCGCACTCTTTAGCGTATCCAATGATCTGCGCGCGATATCCAACAAACGACTTCTCTGTTCGTTCAATAGTTCCTTCCGCGCAAGCCTTTCTTCGGCAAGTAAATATTGCGCGACGGACCGGACTCTCTCGATAATTTCTTTCTCACTGATCCCGAGAGTGACTTCATTGGAGACCTGGAACATGTCTCCAAGCCATCTGGTCCCTTCACCGAAGAGACCCCTGATCGACACTCCAAGGTCATATGCAGCTCTGAGCTGAGTATTGACCTTATGTTTCAGAGCAAGCCCGGCCAGGTGCATCATGGTCGATATTCTAAGCCCCGTCCCGACATTGCTCAGGCTCGCGGTTAGATATCCATACTTTCCCGAATGGCCGTAATTCAACCCCTCTGCAAGAATATCATCCGCCCAGTCGACCAGTTCCCATGCCTTTTCGCATGCCAGACCCGACGCAACAGACTGCAGCCGGATATGATCTTCCTCATTAATCATTATGGAAAGCGCGGCGCTCGGCTCTAGTATGATTGCGCGGCCATGACCGCCACTTATTTGTTCCACGCTTGCCATATGTGAATCAAGCAGGAAAAATTTCTCTTGCTTGCCGAGTTTGTCAATGTTTATCAGCTTGAGCTTGGGAAAACGTTCCCTAAGTCCCGAACTGGCACCGCGCACTTCGGATATCACCATGGATAAATCTTCCCCGCTGGCGCGAGATGGAAACGGGTAGTCCGCCAGGCTTCTGGCCAGTCTTGCTCTGGTGGAGATTACAACATCGGCGTCGGGACCGTCGCCCTTGATCCAGTCGGGGACTATTTCACTCATCTTTCGAGAGTTTTACCAATATGAAATGTGTTGCCCTGGGCAGATTTCAACGCATGCTCAATCTCACCGGCAAAGCGTGCATAACATAGACAGCATCCGGGTTTGCCGTCGACTACGATATCGGCCAGAGTCGTTCCACAGAGCCTGCAGCTATATGCAGCCGACTCGGGTGTTTCTGACTTTTGTACAGTCGAGACTATCCGGTCGATGTTCAGTCCTGAGATCGAGTAAAGCCTTGTCCGTTCGTTTGCACAGTCCTGACAAACGAACGTCCGGCAAATATCCTCGCCCTTACGCCTGACCATGACCAGCTTTGCAGGTCTGTCGGCGCAAATCTCGCATTTTACGGGGTCACTTATCAAAGAAACCTCCGTCGCGACGCAGTTTCGTCACAACGTATTACCACTCACATTAATATTTTCTGGGGGCGCGATCGGATATCGCGCCCAAACAAATATACGTATTAACTTTCCAACTTTTTGACTTTAAGCCTGACTTGATGCGTATTCGTGGAACACCTTCATCAGTTTCTTTGTGATCGGTCCGGGTGTTCCATCGCCTATTGCCCTGTTATCAAGCTTGACCATCGGGATGACTTCCGCGGCTGTCCCAGTAAGGAATGCTTCATCAGCCGAATAGAGGTCGAAGCGTGTATATATCCCTTCGACAACTTTGATCCCCATCTCTCCGAGTAAATACATAGCCGTCTGCCTGGTTATGCCCTCGAGGATGCCCAGATGTGCGGCAGGAGTGTTCACGACGCCGTCTTTTATAAAGAAGATATTGTCTCCCGTGCACTCAGCGACATGGCCGTCCTCAGTGAGCATAAGACCTTCACCGGCGCCCACATGGTTGGCTTCGAGTTTCGCCTGAATGTTGCAGACATACTTGCCAAGGGACTTGATCCTCGGCTCCAGGACCTGAGGATTTGCGACCCTTGTCGCCACTGTGACCACTTCCAGGCCGTTATCATACATCGACTGAGGATAGAGCGAGAGTTTGTCCGTCGAGACAACGACTGTCGCCTCACCCTTTATATTTTTGGGATCGAGGCCAAGAGCCAGACCGCGAGAAATACTGACGCGGATATAGCCGTCGGTGACCTCATTCATTTCCAGGAGCTTTTCGACACTACCTGCGAATTTGGCTTGATCCATCGGCATCTCGATTGCCAGCGCCTTCAGAGAATTGTAGAGCCGCGAAACATGCTCTTTTAGCTTGAAAGCACGCCCGTTGTATGCCCTGATGCCCTCGAATGCGCCGTCTCCATAGAGAAAGCCGTGATCGTAGATCGAGAGATGTGCGTCCTCTGAACGCACAAAATCGCCATTAAGAAAAACCCACTTATCCATTGAAATGCTCCTGATGATATTATTATAACACACTCACATTCTCGTCACAAACAACGAGACATGAGGGAAATCCGGTACATTAATATATCGCCCCACACAATCCAAATACTCAATACAAAATCCCAAATACTAAATTAGTTGCTCCACCACATTTCGCAGGGCTGCTGAGTGATGGTTGCTTCTTTGAGCAGGGAGACTGCCTTTTGGAAGCCTTCGTTGACGGACATCAAGCCGTCTTCATGTTCTATGGAGAGGACGAAATCATAGCCGACCGACCGCAGAGTGCTCACGATGTCTTTCCACACATGCAGGTCATGCCCATAGCCTATAGTGCGGAATACCCAGCTTCTGCCGAGCACATCGCCGTAGTTTTTTGTGTCGTTGCAGCCGTTGATGGATGTGTTGTGCTCATCAATACGGCAGTCCTTGGCGTGCGCATGGAATATCGCGTCGCCCAGCGTGCGGATCGCCATGCACGGGTCGACACCGTTCCAAAAGAGATGGCTCGGGTCAAAATTGCAGCCTATGAAGTCACCGCATGCGTCACGCAGCTTGAGCATGGTCTCCACGTTATATACACAAAAGCCCGGATGCATCTCCAGAGCGACCTTGACGCCGTTATCTTTAAGGAATTTAGCCTGCTCACGCCAGTATGGTATCAGGACTTCGTTCCACTGCCAGTTCAGTATATCGACATAGTCCGGCGGCCATGCGCATGTTACCCAGTTCGGCCTTGTCGCATTGGGTCCATCGCCCGGACAGCCGGAAAAGTTATTGACCACTCCGACCTCGAGTTCTTTCGCCAGTTTGACTGTCTTGTTGAACGTGTCGCGATCCTTGGCGGCGAAGTCTTTGTTCGGATGCACGGGATTGCCATGGCATGACAGTGCGCTGATCTGGAGTCCTCGTGAGTTTACGGCATCGAGCAGTGCTTTCTGAGCACTGGTGTTTCCGAGAAGCTCATCGACATTGCAGTGTGCATTTCCCGGATAGTTGCCGCAGCCCAGTTCTATCATTTCTACGCCTGAGGCTGCTATATAGTCCAGAGCCTTGTCGAACGGCTGTCCGGCAAATAGCACTTCAAATACGCCTATCTTCATATGATTTCTGCCTCCGCTTGATCGCCATTAACAGGAATTATAGTAACTTTATGAGCGTAAATCAAGTCATCGTTGCCGAATGAGTGTTTGGGGGTTATACTGTCTGGTAATACTGCCCGTCAGACGGAGGTTATGATATGAAGATTGCTTTCTTTGGATCGAGTCTGCTTTCTTCGCATTTCAATCCGCCCGCGGCATATTTGCGCGGCATTATCCGAGCGCTGCATGACCGCGGACATTCTATTACATTTTATGAACCCGACGCATTCGACCGCAGTCAGCATCGTGATCTGGATGAGCCGGACTGGGCAAGAGTTGTCGTTTATTCGGCTGAGGGCGAGGACGGAGTGCGCAGTGCTCTGGACGATGCACGTGATGCTGATGTTGTGGTGAAAGCCAGTGGAATAAGAATTTTCGACGAACTGCTGGAGGCAGCCATTCCATGTATGAAACGCCCTGACTGCGTCTGTGTATTTTGGGACATGGATGCGCCGATCACGCTCGACCGCATTGAAAAGAATCCGAACGATCCATTTCGCGCGAAGATATCCGGATATGACCTGATACTAACTCATAACGGCGGCGATGCCGTTCGGAATGCATATGCAGCATTGGGTGCAAGAAAAACTGCCGCCATACATAGTGCGATAGATCCGAAAACTCATCACCATGTCAGCCCTGAGGAACGCTTTAAGGCTGATCTGGGTTTTCACGGGGACAGGCTGCCTGGGCGTGAGTTACGGGTCGATGAGTTCTTCTTTGGCGCGGCGCGCGAGATGCCTTATTCCAAATTCATGCTTGCGGGAAGCGGGTGGGGGAGCAGGCAGATGCCCGACAATGTGAAACCGGTAGGCGAAATATATTCATGGGATGTAAACGCATTCAACAGCAGTCCGCTGATGATCCTGAATGTGGCATGGGAGGCCGTTGCGCATTATGGGTTTTCACCCACAGCCAGGGTGTTTCAGGCTGCCGCTGCCGGAGCATGTATCATAACTGAACGATGGGACGGCCTGGAAAGGTTCTTCGAGCCGGGAAAAGAGATATTGACTGCTCAAAGTGGAGCTGATGTTGCTCATCATATGCGTGAGATGAACCAGGCGCGTGCACTCGCGATTGGCAAGGCGGCGTATGAGAGGGTAATCACCGATCATACATATGCGCGCCGTGCGGCGGAGGTTGAGACGGCGCTGAATTTATAAAGTAAGCTCAGATCGACTTCTCAATGCTATTCCATTTTGCATCACTGTTTGTCTGGAGACTAGCCCTCCCAAATGGGAGGGCAAAACATTTATGGGTGCAAGCGGTCTGGATGGCCGAGGTTCTTCGCGACTGTCGCCTGAATATCCGACATAGCAAGCTTTATCTGTTTCTCTTCATCTGCCCTGTTTCTCGCAGCGGCTGCTCCGCCTGCTCCATAGACATTGCCCGCATAAAAGCTGAATGATAATAGCCCCAAAACAACTCCGGCGCTGTCGTCACCACGATGGAAGCGGTCAATGGCAAAGCCGGCAAACACTGCATTTACAAGAAACGCTGTCCAACCATCACCGGCACGCCCGGCATATCCTTGCCCTGTGCCTGGAATTATTGAGGACATGAGCGCTGCTTTTGCAGGTGATTTGCGCCGCACAGCCATAAAGAAATCGCATCTCTGAGTAAGTGATTTTGCCGCAGGTTTCAGAGGACTATCGACATATGATTTTTGAAACTGGACAAAGCATTCCTTTGCTCCCTTCCAGTCATGACGAGTGAGCTTGATAATGCCCTGGAGAAACGCGGCATCATCGGTATAATCACTGCCCGCCGGAGCGGACTCCACGTAATGGACACAGACGTTTTGCGCATCATCGTAATTGCCGCTTGCCAGCATACATTCGGCTAAACGATAAGCTGCCTCTGTGACAATCGGATCATTCGGGAATTCGGATATTAACTGGCTCCAAGCATCACAAGCACGTGCCCATTCCCGAGCCTGCTGATAACAAGCAGCAGCCGCATATCCAGATTTGCACTTTGCCTCTTGAGTGCCTGCTTCAAATGCATAGCGCTTGAATTCGGTGACTGCTCTGTAGAAATCTCTCTCGTTGAACAACGAGACACCAAACTGATAAGTGCTGTCTTCAGATGTATATGCAATATTCGACATGCACAATGCAATGATCAACCCGACACCACAGACAAGCAAACGCTTATAATTGCTACTCAACACAGGGGATACCCTCCAGATGAAAAGCAACCACTGACTTGGGACAGTGGTTGCCATATAACACAACTTGCATATTTGCGAAATCTAATGCCATGAACAATGATCGATTACCGGATCATAGAAGACCGACCTGTTATTATCTCGCTTCTTACCTCGAGAATAGCAGGTTGGATTGATGCAGCAACTGCATCTTTGCAAGCGATCCGTTGTCATCAATAGTCCCTTTGCAAAGCCATATTTCTGGATCGCTTCTTGTGAAAACCTCGAACAAGACGGAGTAAAGTTGCACACCGGTCCGCGAACCTTCGAGAGTGTGTTTCTATATCCGCTGAAAAGGTTTCCTAATGCCCGTGATACCCCACTATATGAGTCCTGATCTTGCTCATCAACTACCGGCATCATACAAAGTGGGGTCCATCCTGTCTGACTTTCGTCATAGCGATCAATTGTTTCAGCATATGATTGGATCGCCACCAAGCATATAAGCACCATTGCGACAATTGTCAATCGTGCTATTGGCATATTACTTGATCTCGCAATACTCTTGCATTGTCTCACCATTGTATGCCTGATACCCGTTATATAATGAAGCAACAGATCCTACGTAGGGAACCATTTCCAGCCAGGTGCGAACAGGAATTTCATATCCTGAGTTCATCATATGTCCGGCAGGCAAGCCTGTCCAGCAGCATGCCGACTTCAAACCAGCGCCCAATCCGCCTTTACCACTTGCTTGTGTTGCAGACAGGGATTCGACCCCCAAATATTCTTGTGCTGTTTCGCCTCTGTATGCAGCTATACCATCTGTTATCATAGGGATTATTAATATCCTTGCCCATGACCGCCCAGGTACCGATATGCCTGAATTCTCAAGTTGGCCTGACGGCACTCCTATTAAACAACAACTTGCCAGACCAGGAACACAGCCGCCGTTTTGCTTTTCAGCAGCAAATACGGGGCATGTCGCGGCCAGAGATACAGCCGCAAATACTGCCAAAATACATACTACCCTCTTCATAGCAACCTCCATATTTTTACTGCTGAGATTGTATTGTAAATATACGAAACAGTCAACAATATTTTTACTGCTGATTTATTGTATGATCAGATTGGAACAACTCCCAAGTCTAGTCTTGTCACTCTTGGTTATTATGCGCAAGTCTTTGATGCGCAATTGAACCAAGCGCCCGCGTCTAAAACACAAAAAAACCATGTGACAATTCGGTTTTTTAACCTAGTCACATGGTTCATTCTACCAGCTATTTTGAGCTCAATGGTGGGGACGGTGAGAGTCGAACTCACATGAGCGTTATGCTCACTTGGCCCTCAACCAAGCGCGTCTGCCATTCCGCCACGTCCCCATGGCACATATATTTTACTATTCGACGAACCGCACGTCAATACCCCGAGCGCTTATATGCTAATTTTTTGACTGATCTTGACCCCTTCTCCTTATGGAACTATCATGTCCAATGTCGACGTAATCGAGGCAGGGAGGCATTGATGAGATATACACGGTATTTCTTTGTCGTGATTGCATTAGTCCTGGGCTTTGGTGCACACCTTTATGCTGCTGATGAAGCTCAAAAGGTTGTTGTAAACACAAATATTGTTTCGGGCACACAAAGGATTTATGATGTGGTGCTGACTGTTAAGGGCGCGACAGAGACTGTGCTTACGATGAAAATCAGGCACAGATATATCGACCGCTCGGATGATGGCGTCATGCTCATGGAAGCCTCTCTTGAACACGGCACACTTCGCTCAGGCGGTCAGGAACTGTTTGTCAGCCCGAGTATATATCCTAAGCTGACGATAATGCTCGACCCGGGATATCACATCAAGGACATCTTTGGTTCGATCAGCACAGGTGAGCAGTCGAATGCCTCATGCATAAACTATTCGAATATGATAGTACTTTTCTATCTGCCGGATGGCGATAAATGGCATACTGTCGGCGAGAGCTGGGAGAGCAGCGTCTCACTTCCAACTGCCGGGGAAACGTTTAATATTGTAAACACGTTAAAAGGAGTAGAGACTGTCGGCGCCGAAAATATAGCCGTTGTAGATCAGAAGATATCGCGTGTGAGTGCTCATTCATCCGCAGTGAGTGTTGAGAGTCGCTTCAGGTGTGGTGATGGAAAACTGTTGGAGTCTCACGTTTTATGTGCAGTACCTGATGTGGTTGATTCAAAGTCCATATCACAAGTCACTATGGACATAACCCAATCCAAATAATCAATAATCAATATAAATTACAAAATGGTATTTATTGGCGTATTGCTTGCCTGCGCTTTTTTGATAATGATTGTACGTTGGTGGTCGGAGGGAATGATCGAGTTCTCGGACGCGGTTATTCTTGCGACTATTTTGTGCTGGACGTCGCTTGGAATGACCAGGGCACATACACTTTGGCAATGGCTGTTAGTGATATTGCCGTTTGCCGGCGTCGGCGGATATGTGGCATATTCGTTCAGAATAGGTGGGCTGCGGTCGTTCTATAGGGGTCAGATGGAGAAATATGTGGACGCAGTGCACATAGACCCTGCAAACGTAGCTGCAAGGCAATATCTGGCCGACACTTTATACAAGTTGGGTGAGCTTGATCAAGCGATAGACGAGATGAAGGCCGCTGTGGATATGGGAGCGGGTATCGAATGCGAATACACCCTGGCTGCATGGCAGCGTGAACGTCATGTCAGAGATACTCTATATCCATATTGCAGGATATGTCTTATCGATTATCCTCGCGGCACTCGTGCATGCAAGAAATGCGGATCGCACCTGTCTTATCAAAATTCGTTAAGCAGATGGCTCTCCGGCGGCAGCACCCACGGGATCCGCTATTATATACTGTTGCTTTTTGGTGTTGCATTGGTGGGTGTATCAGTGCTGCTCCTGCCGTTGAAGTATGCGCTCATTCCGTCGGCACTGCTTTTGGCGGCGATGATAGGTTGGTCTTTGATAAGCTCGGCTAGATGATAAAACAGACTCTGCATTTCGTTTGAACGATTCCGGCGGTCGGGTAAGCTAATAATGAGCCACAGTAGTGACCTCGCAGTCCTGATATTAGGAGGTACACGACAGTGAACAAATCGCCGGTTACTATCAGACGCAACGTTGAATCATACACCGATCCTTATATCGACGAAGAGTCTCTTGAAGAAAACAGTCTTTGCGTAAAGTGCGGAGCTGTTTATACGGCGGGACGATGGTATAGGCAGGCAGACCTTTCCAAGCAAAAAAAGGCCGAAGGTATTCAGCACAAGACCATTTGCCCGGCATGTCGAAAACAGCGGGACAATGTTCCAAGCGGTATTCTGAAGCTGAGCGGCAAATTTATCGAGCAACATAAGGATGAGATACTCAGCTTGATCCGCAATGAGAGCATGCAGGTGCTTAGCGACAATCCGCTCGAACGGATTATGAGCCTTGAGACGGTGAGGGACGGCATCGAAATAACTACGACGAACGAAAAACTGGCTCAGAGAATAGGCAAGGCAATACATAAAGCATATAGCGGCAGCATTGAATATAAATGGTCTGGCGATAATAAGCTGGCCAGGGTAAACTGGCACAGAGACATATAGAGTGGTAGTCTTACTTCTAATTTCTACATCTAACTTCTAGATCGGGGGTATGGCGCATTGAATATGATGGACTTATTGAAAAAGACGATGAACTTCGGACTGGGGGCGGCGGCTTTGAGTGCAGAGAAACTCAAGCAGTTTGCAGATGAGGCTGTCTCCAGGGGTGAGATGAGTTCGGATGAGGCGAAGCAGTTTGTCGAGGATGTCACCAAAAGGGCCGAGGAAGACAAGAAATCGGTGCAGGAGTGGATTCGTGAGCAGATGTCAAAGATGCTTCAGCAGGCCGGGGCTGCCGAGTCCGCCAAAGTGACCGAACTGGAACAGGAAATAGACATGCTGGAAAAACGCCTCAGCCATCTTGAGAAGAAAGTTGAAGAGATCGGCATAGTATGTCCTTCCAAGTGTGAATAGGCCTAAAGTGGGCAGAGTTTCTGTGTTCGGCAAAAAGTATGGGTTTCGCTGTGCATTGGTTGTTGTTCTTGTAGCGGCTTCAGGACTTGCCGTAATGTTGCTTGCCGACTTCGGTACGGTAAAAATGTCGGGTGCCGGTTATCCTGTCTGCCTTGGTGGTTGGCGAAATATTGCATTTGATGAGATGCAATGGCGCGGGGCAGATGGGAATGTAAAACAGCTTTACAGTCGCGGCCCCGGACGAGACAACAGACGCGCACGTATGGTTACCGATCTCATTTCACATCACTTGCACAAGGGCATGGCAAAAGTTCGAGTGGAAGATATGCTAGGACGCCCGATGGCAGGTGGGGACGGTGTTGAACTCTATGATCTCATGGCATTTCCCAGCTTGGACCAAAAGATCGTGGCATGGCTAAGATGGCGGTCATCGCGCCCAATCCTTGCTCTGACTTATCGGGGTAGGACGGGTGCGGAAAAGCTTGAAAGCGCTGAGGTATTATAATGCAGTGGGTTATGAAGACATAAGCTATGCGGGCAAGAATGCCCGGCAAGACGGGTCTGGGGCAGGAATACCCTCGACCATCATAGCGTCGTTTCTGCAGTATAGGTGGCTGCCGGAGAATGGTTTTGGACTCTCAACTCTCTACCCTCCACTCTCCACTAATAAAGGAGCGCATATTTGTTACTCGACAAAAGCCGCAGGCATCTTCAAAGATACCGGCAGATAGCAAGCATCCTGGCCAAGCACGGCTGGGGCTGGATGGTCGGCAGGCTCGGGCTGGCCGAGCACCTGGGTAAGGGCGCACATATCCAGGAAAAGATAGGCGCGCCTGCTCATATACGTGAAATACTCGAAGAACTGGGTCCCACTTTTGTCAAGATGGGTCAGATACTCTCCACTCGCCCAGATATCATCCCCGAACCGTATATCAGCGAGCTTGCAAAACTTCAGGATACTGCTCCTACTGTTGAATTTTCGCAGATACGCGAAGTCATCGAGTCCGAGTTCGGCATAGGTCTTGAGGAGTTGTATAAAGAGTTCAGTGTTGAACCGCTTGCAGCAGCGTCGCTTGCTCAAGTCCACTGCGCCAAGTTACTCGACGGCACCCAGGTGATCGTAAAAGTCCAGAGGCCGCATATACGAGACGTTGTTGATACTGATCTTGAGATCATGTATAAGCGCGCTCAGTTCCTTGAACAGCACTGGGAGAGAGCACGCACATACGGCATTCTGGATATTGTTGACGAGTTTGCGATCACGATTCGCGAGGAGCTTGACTATACCCGCGAGGCGCGAAATACGGATAGACTGCGTGAAACTATATCTGATGAGCGGCATGTACATGTGCCGCTTGTATATTGGCATCTTACTACCGGCAGGGTGCTTACACTGCAGGCTGTCGATGGAGTCAAGATAACGGAAGTCGCACAAAACCCGATTCCTGGTGTGGACAATAAGGAGCTTTCAAAACGTTTTGCTGCATCTTTCTTTGATCAGGTCTTTGTGGAAGGCTTTTTTCATGCCGATCCGCATCCGGGAAATGTCATGGTCACAAAGGAGGGTGAGATTGCTCTGCTCGACTGTGGTCAGGTGGGTCATCTCGATCCTGAAATCAGAGCCGGCGCGATCAGGATGCTGATGGCATTCGAGCAGCAGGATGCGCGTGTGCTGGCTGATGAGATACTCGATCTAGGTATATCCCAGGATGAGGTGGATGTCCGCCGGTTCACTCAAGACCTGGGCAAGGTGCTGCGTTCGTATTATAATGTTCCTGCACGCTCTGTTAATATGGGACAGCTTCTGAGCCGTGTGCTGAATGTCTCCGCAAGTTACAAGGTCCGTCTTCCGGCAAGTTTTGCAGTGTTGGGAAAAGTGTTCGCCAATGTGGAGGGAATTTGCCGTCAGCTCGACTCGGACTTTAATTTCACGGAGGTGGCAAGAGGTTATGCGGGGAAGGCTGTAAGGAGTGAGCTTCGTTCTGAGGACAACTTAACCGAACTCTTCCGCGCATTGGTGGCTGCAAGAGACTTCCTGTTTACCCTGCCTGAACATCTCGACAAGCTGGTCCGTAAGGCAGTCGAGGGGTCACTGCGCGTCGAGTTCAAGCACCAGGGGCTTGATGATGTCTCGCGCACTTTCCAGAGCGCTGCAAACCGCATAGCGATAGCGCTGATTGTCGCGGGTGCGATTGTTGGGTCATCGCTGGTGGTCACGGCAGGCAAGGGTCCGGTCTCGTTTTTCGGCCTGCCGACGCTGGGAGTGCTGGGATACACAGTTGCACTGGTGTTCGGTGTCTGGCTGATTGTGTCGATAATGCGGTCAGGCAAGCATAAATAAACAATATTATAGTGGATGGGTGAGTCTATGAAGCTGCGCAATCTCTCTGCAATTGTTCTCCTGGCTGTATGTATTTCGTCGCCCTTGGCTGCGGCTGGAAAATTGACTGTCGATCCGAATCAAACTCGATCCGCCGTCTCAGAACCGACTCCCACGAGTGAGGACGTCACTCAAAAAGTGACGTATGAAGCACGAAAAAAGACCGTTTCATCTATATTGGCCGATTTGAGTGAAATCACCGGCGTCAAGCTCTATGCAGGCTATAACAATATCGACTGGCAGGTGCGCGACCGCAGAATGAACATTTTTGCAAATGACATTCCGCTCGCAAACCTTATGAACTCGATTGCCAGGGTTATGAAGTTCAAGTGGAGCAAGAGCGAGAATAACGGTGTCGTAAGCTACAGGCTTTATATGGATCGAAAGACACTGCTGGGTGCGGATCGCCAGAGGTATATTGAGGAAGAACGTCTCAATAAAATAGAGGCCGAAGGGCGGGTAAAAGTCCTTGACGGTCTTACTGCGGCATCCACGATGAGTGATAGGGACTTGGAACAGCTCAAGAACACCGACCCGCAGCTTTATATGCAGTGCAAAATGGGATACCAGAACCTGCTGCCTGCTTTATTTGAGCAGAACCCTGCGGCCAAGCAGGCCTGGTTGTCAGGCGATATGCTGCGGTTGGGTTCATCAGACCTCTCTGATGAGATCCGACAGTCTATTCTGAATGTTCTTATGGCCCGAAATACCGTTGTCAAAGAGCTCACAGGTAAAGGGTCAGACAGACCGGTAAGCGATTCGGACAGTATTGATAATACTGGAATTTACATCAACTATGCAAAAGAGGTGACCGGCTACAGGGGAGATTCCTATATCGGTGACGTATATCTTCACTGCATTGGGAAGGATGGAGCCTATGGTATGTTCAAAAGCCCGGACAATGAATATGCAAATGCAAACGCTCGGAGACAAATTCGGATGTTGGACGGGATGGCTGTCGATCCAAATCAAGTAGAACCGAAGGATGTGTCGAAGACCGATTTTGGAGAACCGTTGATCGAGCATGAAGATGATCCTGCGCTAGATGCGATGGTGAAATTGGATATGGATGGCAGCACTTTTGTCGACCTGCTGGCGGCATTGGCAAAGGCATCGGGATACACGATAGTCTCCGATAGTTTTTGGTCATACTCCAAGTATCAATACGGCAAAGATGTTGATAAACGACTTAAAGATATTCTGTATGTGATCGAGCATAGCCGCCACAATTGGCAAAGGCAAGGCTCGATTATAGAGTTCAGGGACAGAGATTGGTTCAGAAAGCGCGCTTCGCAAATTCCTGAAGCATGGTTGGAAGCCTGGCGAAAAAGTTTGAAGGACACCGGTACATTGGACATAGATCAGCTTGGCCAGATTTCAGTGCTCAGCCATGATCAGTTTTCACAAAATATACTGATTGATGAGGTTCTTGGAAACACGCATCTACCATTATCCTGGATATTCTTCAAAAGCAGTGACTTTATAAAAGCCTATATCTGCCTGAGTGACGCTCAAAAAACGGTGCTCTATTCAGAAAATGGACTCGATTTGAGTGGTGTAATGCCGGCGCAATATGAGATAATATCCAGGATATTCCGCGGCAAGGCATCATCTGTTGAAGACTTCGGCTCGGACATAAGACTTCAATGTAAACGTGAGTCACAGGGAAAGATGTTCAAATATACATTTACAGCCACAGCAGGCAAAGATCAGCCTTCTGTTAAGCATGTGTTTTTGACACCGGAATACAAGCCACCTGTAAAGAAAGAACTCACAGACGAAAAGCCAAATGCAGGCCAGAGTCAGCAGTCGAAACAAGATAGTAATGAGTCTGGAGTAACACAAAAGTAATCATGAGCAGTTTGACATATGCCGAAGTCGATCTTTCGGCAATAAGAGATAACATAAAAGCGATTCGCGCCAGGGTGGGTGAGCGCGTAAAGATAATGCCTGCAGTGAAGGCAAATGGGTATGGCCATGGTGCAGTTCAGGTAGGCAGGGCATGCGTACAGGCCGGGGCGGATGCGCTGTGTGTCTCATGCGTGGAAGAAGCGGTTGAGCTGCGCGACGCCGGAATAAACGCAGCGGTAATGACGCTTGGCTGTTCGTCGAATGACGCTGCGGAGACTTTGGTCGAATATGGCATCGAATCCACTCTTTGTGACCTGGATTTCGCAAGAGCACTCTCAGATGCGGCGGTCAAGAATGGAAAAAAGGCGTCAGTCCATATAAAAGTGGATACGGGCATGGGCAGAATAGGAATACGCCCTGACGAGGCTGTTGATTTTGTCAAGGCAGTTGCCGCATTGCCGTCGATAAGCATTCGGGGGATGTTTACACATTTTCCATGCTCGGATGAAGATGATCGGTCATTTACTCTTTCGCAGATCGATATATTCAAACAGACCGCAATCTATCTCAAACAGGCTGGTATTGAGATTCCATTATTGCATACGTCCAACAGCGGTGGAATACTTGCATATCCTGAAGCTGATTTCGACGCTGTGCGCCCTGGGATTATGGTCTACGGCTATTATCCGTCAAATGAAGTGGCAAAGAGTATATCGATCCGCGAGGTTCTGACTCTCAAGAGCCGGATTGTTTTCATGAAAGAGGCTGAAAAAGGCACCGGCATCAGTTATGGTCGCACGCATGTACTAAAGCGCCGGTCGAAAGTCGCGACGGTGCCCATCGGCTATGGCGACGGCTATTTCCGGCTGCTTTCAAACAAAGCTGCTGCGGCGATTCGAGGGCAAAAAGTGCCCTTGATCGGTCGGGTGTGTATGGATCAGTGTATGTTCGACGTCACTGATGTGCCGGGAGCAAATGTTGGCGATGAGGTCGTATTATACGGTGGAGGATACGATTATCTGAGTGTGGCGAGAATTGCCGATTCGATAGGCACGATATCGTATGAGCTTTTGTGCGATATCAGCCCGCGCGTGCCACGGCTTTATTTGAACGAGTAATCCAAGCGAAATTTTCATGTTCGTCTGGGGGATTCTTACCCCAGACGCAGCTTATGCGATAATATGTGCGGACAGTAATGCCCGAGAAGAGTGGTCGGGGGCAGGAATACCCCGACTATTATGAAACTAAAAACTAATAACCAATGACTAAAAACTTATGAAAATAGCAGTAATCGGATCGGGAAGCTGGGGCACAGCCTTAGCTGTCCTGTTAGGTAAAAAAGGATATGATGTAAGACTTTGGAGCAGACGCAAGGAGCTTGCCGATGCCATCGCGCGTGACCGTCAGAATTTGCAGTATCTGCCTGAAGTAATGCTGCCGCAGACGATCATGAGCACATCGTGTTTTGATGAGGCGCTCAGTGGGGCGGAAGCCGTTGTCCTTGCTGTTCCCAGCACAGGTGTACGTGAAGTGGTGACGGCAATATGCGGCAAAATCGGCGTAGATATCCTGCTGATCCATGCTGGCAAGGGTCTTGAAAGTGAGACAGGTCTGAGCGGCTCTGGGGTTATCATGGAAGTTCTGGGCGATGAGATCGGCAGGGGATGCGTTGCCTTATCGGGTCCGAACCTGGCGGTGGAGCTTGCACACGATATACCCACTGCCACTGTCGTTGCGTCATGCGATATGAGCCGTGCCGCAAAGGCTCAGGATATCTTTTCATCTCAGAGCCTGAGGGTTTATCGCAACCCGGATATTGTCGGTGTCGAGCTTGGAGGCGCACTGAAAAATGTCTTCGCCATCGGCTCGGGAATATCTGACGGTCTGGGCTACGGGGACAACACCAAAGCTACACTTGTTACACGCGGTCTGGCTGAAATGACTCGGCTGGGGATAAATCTTGGTGCCGAATCCAAGACGTTTACCGGTCTGTCGGGCTTTGGTGACCTCATGGCCACATGTGCAAGCCGGCTTTCCCGTAATCTGCGTCTGGGGCTGATGCTGGGGCAGGGGATGGGGCTTGATGAGAGCCTGGGTGCGCTTGGCCAGGTGGCAGAAGGCATGCATACATGCGAGGCGGCATACCTACTGAGCAAAAAGCATGGCATATATATGCCGATTACAGAGCAAATCCATGCAGTATTGTTTGATGGAAAATCATCCAAACAGGCAGTATATGACCTCATGTGTCGTGATCAAAAGGA
>JAJFVF010000011.1 GCA_021371935.1 bacterium | reverse complement strand
TTGAATTACTTAGGAATAGACATTTCAAAAGACAAGTTTGATGTGGCGCTGATTGTTGATGAGCGTGAGTTCCCGTTCAAGCAGAGAGTATTCAGTAACGATTCAAAGGGTTTCGAGAAGTTCAAAAAATGGATTGAATCTCGCTAATCCGAATTGCAGCTACATCTTTACAAATAAAATTCTGCAATTCGGATTACAAGCTCGGAATGACCGGATTTGAAACGTATTACGTTTTTGCAGTTATTCGACTCCGCCATGCTTTCTCAGATACTCGGAGATATCTGCAAATTTTAACCTTAAAGCCATCGCAAGCGGTGTATGTGTATCTATCTTTTCGCTATTCGATCCATCTGAGACATCAGTTTGTTTCTGGGCATTTCCAGCCGTCGCTCTGTGCGCAAGGGTAGATATTTTGTGCTTCGGCAGTCTGACATTAACATCGGCGCCATGTGTAACCAACAGATCAACCAGCTTTATCTGATTATTCAATATGGCAAAGTAGACAGGATTATAGCCACTATTATCCCTAACATTGACATCCGCACCCTTCGAGACTAGAAAGCTGGACATTTTATAGTGATTGCCCAAAGTCGCCATAAGCAGTGGAGTCCTGCCTTCGCAGGACTTGACATTAACTTCAGCACCGTCTTCGACCAACAAAGCCGCAGCGTCATATTGATCGGCTGAAGCGGCAAGGTGAAGAGGGGTATAGTCTGCGCCATCAACAGAGTCTATATTCGCGCCTTTCTCAATCAGCTTCCGGCAAATCTTAGTGTTATTGTTATTTACTGCAATATGCAGGAGCGTCGTCTTATCTGCAAAAAACTTCGCATCGAGTTTAGCCCCGTTGTCTATCAGCAACATGGCAATATCATTGAAGTTGTTGTCAACAGCGTAACAAAGGGGAGTGTAATCGTCGATGTCTCTTACATCAATCAACCCGCCATTTTTGATTAGCAGACGAGTAATGTCAATGTGATTATGCGATACAGCCAGATGAAGCGGCCTGCCGTTATTCAAATCTCTCGCATTTACGTTTGCGCCTCTGCATATCAGCAGCTTCGCCATTTCAAGATATCCGTCTTCGGCCGCCCAATGCAGGGGAGTCGCTTTAAGGTCGTCTATCTTGTTGACCAGTTTGGGATTTCTGTCCAGAATCTTTTTCACTGTTGCGATATTGTTGCTTCGGACAGCATCAAACAGCTTAGTAGACTCATCGGCCGAGGAATTACAAGCCAGAACACAGACTAAAACCAAAAGCAACGGAAACATCCACTTCGACATGTCCACACCCCCACAACATAAGCCAAAGATCGGCTGGCAATTCACAAGTGAAGAATTACTAATCTAGACGAAACTGGATACCTCTGATGGCGCGCTGATTATATAATCCGCATTGATGAGTTCTTCATGCGAGCCATAACCCCATAATACTGCAATTGCCGGAATATTATTCGCATGCGCGGCATCTATATCATGCATTCTGTCGCCTATCATGATGCAGTCCGATGGGTCAAAAGAATGCTCATACAGAATTTGCTTGAGCAAGTCAGTCTTCGAGAGGTCCACGTCACAGCCGTATATGGCGGTAAAATATTGGGCGAGACCAAAATGGGCTAATATATTTGCTGCAATGTCCTGACGCTTTGATGTTGCGACAAACAAGCTGTGATTAGGCTGCAGGCTCGATAAAAGCTCGGGAATGCCGTCATACATATAGTTTTCTAGATAGCCCTCGGCTGCATATCTCTCACGAAACCAAATTGCAGCCCGCATTAGGGTCTCGCTGTCATCAGTGTCGAGCAATACCCGAAATATGTCCACAAGCGGCGGGCCTATAAAACGCTCCAGAGAAGACGGCTCATGGGCAGACAGGCTGAATTTATCAAGCACATAGTTGATTGATTTGACTATGCCCTCTTTGGGGTCCGTTAATGTGCCGTCGAGATCAAAAAACACTTTCACAGCTATTTATCCATCACCTGGCAGACTTTCCAACGCTTAGGACCGGTCTTGTACAAAATTATATGCTGAACCACCGTTTTGCCGCCTGGGAATGTGAACTTCACAGGCACATCGGCGCGGTTATCGATCACCTGATCGGGGACCATAACAGTATACCTTGCCTGCTTCTTGATCCTCCAAAACCTGTATGTATCGGCTGCAAGCGCAGTTGCGTCACGGCCGCTGCACCCGGCAACCGGTTCATCACTCGCAAGGCTAAGCGCCTTCTCAGGCTTGCCGCTCGTCAAATACTTGACCCACTCCCATGCCACTCTGTCCGGAGGCTCAGGCGTTGTATATCTATAGCCTATCCATGACGCAAGCACAAGCAGCCCGGCTATTGCCAGCATCACGACATTCCTGCGTTGGCGGTCCGTCACCAGGCCGTTTGGCTCAATATGAGCATGGCGCTTGCATGTCCATACGAAAGTGATTATCGAACCGCATGTGAGCAAAGCCGCACTCAACCAGAACGGAACATTGTAATTCACAATGCCAAGTCTGGGAAAGCTGAGCACGTCGCTGGAATATACAAATGCCCCGATACTCGCGCCTACAATCGCGGCCAGTCCCTGTGCCAGACCGACTGCTCCAAGCACCTCGCCGCGGCGTTTAGTCGGGGTCACAGTGACGACCAGCGCATTCCATGCGGGAAAAGCTACTGTGAACCCAAGTCCTATCACCACAGCTGCTATCGCCAGTATCGTCACGCTCCTGAATAGTGCAACCACCCACATCGCCATCGCGCTGAAGAGTATTCCATAGGCAACAGCCGTGCATTTGCCGAATTTGTCGCCGAGCCTGCCGAGAGGAACTGCAAATATCCCCATCGCTCCGGCAACAGGGGCAACAAGTATTCCGAACTGGGTCTCGGTCATGCCAAGATGCTCGACCGCATACAGCTTCACGATGGGTGTAAGCATTCCCATCCCCAGAAATGTCACAACAGCCAGCACAATCATATCAGGAACTTCGCGGAAACTGCGCAGAACATGCTTGAACTTAAACTCTGTCGCATCCTCAAGAGCGGGCAGCTCAAGTGCCTCGCCATGCAACGGTTCAGTGCGATGGCCTTTGCCCAAGTTCCTTGGAAGAAAAACGATCATTACAAAAGCCGACAGTATCAGCAGTATCGAGACCAGATAAAATGACGCGGTGTATGTACCGAACAGCTCGTTGGCCGCTCCGCCCATCACAAAACCCAGCGCCAGGCCGCCCATATATGTAACATTCAACACGCTCATCGCAGCGCTGCGGTTCTTCTCACCGACCACATCGCCCACGGCGGCAAATGCACTCGTCCAAAGCGCGCCGCTGCCGAGGCCGTCTATCGCCCGGAGGCCGATCAAGCCGAATATGACGTATGGACCGTGAAGAATTATAGTGAGGTATGCGCTGACGGCTGTAATTATCGGTCCGGCGATCATCAGCGGCTTTCTGCCGATTCTGTCACCCAGTGCGCCCGCAGGCGGTCTGGAGACTGCCTCTGTGAGCAGAAATGTGCTGAGTATGATCCCCCACTCTGCTCCACGATTCAGGCTGAACTTGACATACATCGGCAGAGCGGAGAGATTTAGTATAGCATAGCCCAACTCGGCAAATAGACATGCCAGGCCAAGCCACAGCAGTGATTTGTAATTGCGTATATATCTCCGAACGTCAGAGAGAATGAGAGACAATCCTTACCTCGTGATAACTATTTCGGGCGTGATGTGGACCCGAAAAAGGTTATCACGACAATCTGAGGGAAGTCAAATGAATTTATGGCGTAGATTAACGTAATAAGGTTGTAAAGAAATGGTCCGGCACAAAGTTGTGTCGGACCAATTCTTTTAGCATATCCAAATCTAGCCCGCATTATTCACGAGGAACGTGAATAATGCTCTTGGAAACCCGGATTATGCGCTTCCCGCATAATCCGGGCTAGAAGTAAGGAGTCTGCTATTAGAGACCGTGATAATTGTAATCACCGGCAACTGCGCCTGTCGGGTTTCCATCGCAAGATGCAGGAGTGCCAATGGGAGCAACTGTATATACGCCGTCCGACGGACATTTAGGCTCCTCTTTAATGTATGCGCCCTCTGCCCAAAGATCTGCACCGTCGTTTGGAATAATGCCACCATCGGAAAGTTTCTCATCCATTGCGTACTGCTCTTTTGCAGTCTCGATCTGCCGCAAGTTGGCGCAGCAGCTCTTGGCCCGCGATGTTTCTCTTGCGCGCATGAAGTTCGGAATAGCAATTGCAAGCAATATGCCAATGATTAAAACCACGATCATGATTTCAATCAGGGTGAAACCTCTGCGCCTCTTGACTGTGAATCTACTCATTTTTTTAGAATACCTCCTCCAAATGTTGCTGAGCGTTGGATACGACTTTTTTCCTAAGAAGTTCTTCCATACGAAGGCGGATGTTTTACATATGTTATATGCATGCAGAGCAAAACCGGTAATTATGCGGGGAAAAAGTTCAGGCGGGATTTGTTGCACACTTAAAAGCAGATTCCTCACTGCGTTCGGAATGACAAGAGCGATTAGAATGCGAAATTATATCAGGCGGAAAAGGCGTTGGGGATAATATCTGAAACAATGAGTTTGCCGTCATGACTCGATACCTCGACCACATCGAACCGGCACTCGCAATCGCCCAGACCCAGTTCTTCAAGATAGTGTTGGGCTGTGATTATCAACTTGCGCTGCTTGGCAGGAGTGACAGACTCGGCAGGTGTACCGTATTCATCCGTCCGCCTGCACCTCACCTCCACGAAAACCAGGCAGTCGCCGTCACGAGCAATAAGATCGATCTCACCATATCGGCAGCGGTAGTTGGACGTAACGATCCTGTAGCCGCGATTTCCAAGTTCGGCTGCTGCGGCTATCTCGGCGCTTCGGCCTATTCTAGACCTGGAAGAAGGCAATTTGCCGTCCTTTCTGAGATAGGCGAGAATGATTTGCGATGGCACGGGCATGGACCAAGACGCTCTATGGCCTCTATATGAGCCCTGCAACCGTAGCCCTTGTGCTTTGCAAAGCCATAACCCGGATACTGCTGATCCAGGTCGACCATAATGGCGTCCCTCGTAACTTTTGCAACAATAGATGCAGCGCCAATGGAAATACACTTGGCGTCGCCCTTTACTATCGCCAGAGAGTGAGCACCCAAGCCGCTGACAGGCAGGCCGTCCACTAAAACATAGTCATATGGCGCACCCATATCCTCAAGAGCGAGTTTCATGGCCAGATGCGTCGCGCGGAGGATGTTGATGCGGTCTATCTCTTCGGGGCCGACAATCCCGACACCTACCACTGATGCTTCATTCGTTATCCTCTTGAACATTGTCTCGCGTTTGGCGGGAGTGAGTTTTTTGGAATCGTCTATGCCAGTGGGATCGAAACCGTCCGGCAGAATTACCGCTGCGGCGACCACAGGACCCGCCAGCGGGCCTCTGCCAGCCTCATCCAAGCCTGCAATACTCTCATAGCCCATCGTGCGAGCCTGGTTTTCATATGTCCAGATGTCTGTGTCCAGTTTGCTTGTCATGAACTGACTCTAAGAAGTTCTGTTTCGGGCGTCATCAGAAATAACGCCCGAACATAGGTTGGTCAATAATCAATACAAAATACTAGATGTAAAATTGTCAGAAGGTTTTTTGGATGCGATTGAAAGGCCAGAAGATGAACATCGCCTTACCCTGCACCCGCCTTCGATCCAATAGACCCCAGCGTCGGGAATCGTCAGAAAAGTTACGGTTGTCACCCATCACAAGCAGCCGACCTTTGGGGATTTTGACGATCTGTTTGCCGCCCCTGTCCGTACCGACCCAGTCCCTCGGCGTAAGCTCATTCGGATATGGCTGATCGGCGTCCTCGGATGTATAACTCTCGTCCAGCGGTTTGCCATTCAAATAGACCCTGCCGGGAACAATTTTCACGCTCGCGCCGGGCTTGCCCATCGCCGCCGCAACACTCGTCTTGCTTACCAGTTTGCCGTTTGCAAATATCTTGTCACCATCCAGCTTAACCGAACACTCGTCCTCTTCCTTCCCGCATCGAGCTATGGCGTCACGAAGATCGTCGTGATAGAAAGGGATATGGCCTATGAGCGCGTATCCCGCCGTCACACGAACACTGTCGCCGGGAATAGCTATCACACGCTTGATGTAATCGGCTCCGTCGTGACCCGCCGATCTCGGTGACTTGAAGACGACTACATCCCCACGCATAGGTTCGCGGACACGATATATGAGCTTGTTGACCAGGATGCGGTCGTTTACTTGGAAGGTCGGCACCATGGATGCGGAGGGAATGTAGAATGCCTGCGCAAGAAATGGCCTGATAAGCAAGAAAACGATGCCTATCGCAAGAGCCAGAGACTCTGCAATTTCGGCGAGGATTTTGGCATAAGCAAATCGCTGCCGGGCAAATACAAACCTGACAGCGATCAGAATTATGACCAGACCGATCACGGCATATATATTGAGTGTGGCAAGTCTCTCAGTGATACTCATGAAATGCCCACAATAATAATCAATTTAATATACTCAATACTAGATTAAGTTGGGATACCGGGGCAAGAATGCCCCTTGCAAACTCCGTCCGGGGCAGGAATACCCCGGACGATCACCATGCTTTTTATAACGTCTGGTTCAAAGCAGATTCTTCGCATTCGCTCAGAATGACTAAATTTGAGACGTCCTCAATTTTGCATCCACCACATAAATAATCAATATAAAATACAATATACTAAATCAATGGATCCATCGGATGCGATTGAGCGGCCAGAAAATGAACATTGCCTTGCCGAGCATACGCTTTCGATCCAGCAGACCCCAGAAACGGGCATCGTTGGAATCGTTGCGGTTGTCGCCCATCACCAATAGTCTGCCCTTGGGAATCTTTACGGTAGGCTTGCCTTTATATTCGACTATCCATTTATCCGGCGTGGCTTTCTCACCGGAAAGCAAAGGATATGGCAGATCGGGATCCTCGGCAATATACGGCTCGTCAATCGCCTTGCCGTTGACATATACCTTGCCCGGGAATACTTTCACCTTAGCCTTCGGATCATCGGCCGCGGCGGCTACCTCGGCATGCGTGAGCTTGCGGCCATCAACATAAACATCATTGCCCTTGAGCAGAACACGCATGTCGCCGTCGGGCTTGGCATATGTGCCCAGCAGGTCGCGCAGATCGACATGAGTATACTTCATATCGCCGATCATAACGTAACCGGCCGTTATCCTGATCTTGTCACCAGGCACACCTATCACACGTTTGATAAAGTCCTTTTCCTGCGGCTCACCCGGAGTTGCCTCGGGCGGAGCCTTGAAGACCACCACGTCGCCCAACTTTGGTTCGGTGAACCGATATATGAACTTGTTGACGAGTATATGATCCTGCTCAAGAAGCGTTGGATGCATGGACGCCGACGGAATGAAGAATGCCTGCACGATGAACGGCCTTATCAACAAAAAGACCAGCGCCATCGCCACCGCAAGCGATTCGGCAATCTCCGCTATCGACTTTGCAAACGGATGCTTCAGTTTCAGCAGCGCAAACCTGATTATCAGCAGAACAATAACCGTAATGATGACGGTGGGTATGCTGAGGTTGGCTAGCCGTTCCGTAATGCTCATTTGGTTTCCTGGCGTTCCTTGATCTTGGTGGCCTTTCCAACTTTCTCACGCAGATAATAAAGTTTGGCTCTGCGCACTGCGCCTCTGCGGGTCACTTCGATCTTGGCGATCCTGGGTGAATGGAGCATGAATGTTCGCTCGACACCGATGCCATGGGATATCTTGCGGACGGTGAATGACGCTCGCACGCCGCCGTCCTTCTTGCCGATGACAACACCCTCGAATACCTGGATTCGTTCCTTGTTGCCCTCGATGACGCGGTTGTGAACACGCACGGTGTCGCCCGGTCCGAAGACCGGCGCGTCTATCCTAAGCTGTTCAAACTCTATCTGGTCAATGATCTGCACTTGATTCCTCCTAAAAAGCTGAGAGCGGAGAGTGGAGAGCCAAGAGCCCGAAACTGCCACCGCTCATTTAAGCCTGGAATTGGCCGGGACAATATGTCCCGTTACTTATTATTCGTTTTGGGCTGGTTATCAGTGTCCAGCTTTTGTATAAAATCTTTATCTTCTTTTGTCAGCGGCGCGCTATCAAGCAGGTCAGGACGCCTTATAAGTGTTCTTTCCAAAGACTTCTCACGCCGCCACTGCGCTATTGCGGCATGATTGCCCGACACTAAAATCTCAGGTACCATCATACCCCGAAAATCGACCGGCCTGGTATACTGCGGATATTCCAGCAGCCCGCTCGAAAACGAATCGGTCTCGGGCGATGTCTCATCACCCAGCACACCAGGGATCAACCTGGATACTGCATCGGCAATCACCAAAGCGGCAAGCTCTCCGCCGGTGAGCACATAGTCTCCGATCGAGACCTCGTCCGTGGCCAGATTCTCGCGTATGCGCTCATCCACGCCCTCATAGCGCCCACATATCATTATTACGTGACTCTCGCGCGCAAGTTCCGCAGCCATTTTCTGATCGAACCTGCGACCCTGCGGAGTCATCAGAATAATTCTCGGTCTCATGCCCGGCATACGAGCATTCAAAGACTCAACAGCCTCGAATACCGGCTCGGGCTTCATTACCATACCCGGACCGCCGCCGAACGGAGCATCGTCCGTTGTGCGATGTCTGTCATGCGTATAATCGCGCAGATTCACCGCGTTTATCTCGATCAAGCCGCGCTGCCTCGCCCGGCCGAGTATGCTCTCACCGGTTACCGCATCAATCATCTGCGGGATGGTCGTTATTATATCTATGCGCATATCTGTCTGCGAAAGGCTGTGCCCTTACCCCAATTCACTCCTCCGGCAACAGGCCGGGTATGGGATGGATCACCATCAGCCTCTCTTTTGTGTCAATCTTTACAACGACCTGTTTTATGGCCGGAATAAGCACGCCCGCGCTCGTCTCATAGACATCATTCGCGCCGCTCTGCAAGATTTCTACTACCTCACCAAGCTCGCGGCCGTCGTCGGTTATCACCTTCAGCCCGATCAGATCGAAAAGATAATAGCTGCCCTCCGGCAGGTCACCGACCTCATTGCGGTCAATCACAAACTCAGCGTCCCGTAAGTCTTCTGCTGCATTGCGGTCGTCTATGCCCTCGATTTTGAGGGTAATGCCGCCCTTGTGCGCAATATTGCGCTCGACTTTTGACGTAAAGCGCCTGCCCTTGACAGTCTTTACCGTGACGGGCCGACCCTTATCAAAACGCTCGGGAAAGTCGGTGTGGACGATCACCTTAAGTTCACCTCTCACACCGAACGGCGCAGCCACCTTGCCTATTACGATATCCCGTTCATCCGGCATGGCCGCTCCGAATCTCCACCACTTTCTCGTCTTTTATCACAATCTCGCAGGAAGACACTTTGGAAAAGTCGTCACCGACCTCTATCTCCACATCTCCCTCAAGCACACCACGCTCATACTCAGAGCCTATCTCCAGAGAAGAAACCTTGCTCATCTCACGGATCAGCGCTGCTTTTGCTTCATCAGACTTGCGCTGCTCGGCGCGAAGCCGTTCCATGATGCTTTCGGGCACGGATGCGCTTTCGAGCTGTGCCCCTAGACGCTTCGATACTTCCTCCAGCCTGAGTTGAGCCGCGCGCATCTCAGCCAGACGGTGCTCTTTGAACTGCTCCGTCACTATTACCTTTACCCGAACAGGTCTTTTTATGACTATGCCCATATTACCTACGGCAGAATTTTGACATAGACGTTCTTGCGACTCTTTAAGGCGGCTGCCTTGGCAACCGTTCGCAGAGCATTTGCTACCCTGCCCTGCTTGCCGATCACTTTGCCCAGGTCGTCCGGGTCGACGGTGACTTCGTAAGTGACCGCCAAAGGACCCTCGTCCACCTCTTTTACATCAACGCTGTCGGGACTGTCCACAAGCGCCTTAACCAGAATTTCGATCAGACTTTTCAATCTTAATCCCCTATAGATGTCAGAGAAAACAACCTGACAATATACTTAACCTTCGGTCTTCTCCTCAGCAGCAGGTTCCTCGGCCTTCTCTTCCGCAACTGGCTCTTCAGTCTTTTCTTCGACTGCAGGCTCCTCGACCTTCTCCTTGACAGCCGGCTCTTCCGCCGGAGCAGCCTCTGCTGCTGCCTCTGCTTTCTTGGACTTTTTGACGGCCTTCGGTTTCTTTTCGGTCAGGCCGCCGAGGAAGCCCTGGGTCTTCAAAAGCCAGCGAGCAGTGTCGCTCGGCTGCGCGCCCGTGCCCAGCCAATACTCTATGCGCTCTTTGTTCAAATTGATCGCAGGCGGGTCCAGATTGGGATCGTAAGTGCCTACCAACTCGATGAAACGCCCGTTGCGAGCAGTACGGCTGTCGGCGACTACGAGCCTGTAGAACGGTCTCTTCTTTGCGCCCATCCTTCTGAGTCTAATTTTAACCACGTGTTGTCTCCTCCGGAGTTTTTACATTAAAAAGGAAAGTTCGGCATTCGTTTTCGCCGCTTCCCTGATTCTTCCGCGCCGGTCATGGCACGGATCATCTTCTTCATATCGTTGAACTGGTTCATGAGCCGGTTCACTTCCTGCACACTGGTGCCGCTGCCGTCCGCAATGCGGCGCCTGCGGCTGCCGTTAAGGATGGTCGGATCATGACGCTCGTCGTTCGTCATCGAGCACAAAATCGCCTCGACACGCGAAAATTCCTTCTCGTCGATCTTCGCATCCTTGAGCTTGGACATATTGCCAAGCCCCGGGATCATGCCCAGTATCTGGTCCAGCGGACCCATCTTGCGCATCTGACGGAGCTGATCCAGATAGTCGTTCAGGTCGAACTTATTCTCCCGGAACTTGCGCTCCATCGCCAACGCCTGCTCCTCATCAAAGGTCTCCTGAGCTTTCTCAATCAGACTCAGAACATCCCCCATTCCGAGGATCCGCGAGGCCATGCGGTCGGGATAGAACGGCTCGATGCCGTCCATCTTCTCGCTGGTGCCTATAAACTTTACCGGCTTGCCTGTGACGGCCTTTATCGAAAGAGCCGCGCCGCCGCGGGCATCGCCGTCCATCTTCGTCATTATGACGCCGTCGAGTGACAGCGCTTCGTTGAACTGCTGTGCAACATTCACGGCGTCCTGGCCGGTCATGGCGTCGACTACCAGCAGGACTTCGGTGACATCGATCGCCTCTCTGAGCCGCTTAAGCTCGGACATCATCTCTTCATCGATGTGCAGCCGACCCGCTACGTCTATGAGCACCGGATCGTTGCCGTTCGATCTTGCCGCACCCATCGCCGACTTTGCGACTGCTACGGCGTCCTGCTTATCGCCAATATCAAAAACATCTACACCGATCTGCTCGCCCAGAGTCTGGAGCTGTTTGATCGCTGCCGGACGATATACATCACCGGCCACCAACAGCGGCTTCTTGCCCTGCTTTTTGAACATCAGAGCGAGCTTGGCGACATTGGTCGTCTTGCCCGCGCCATGCAGACCCGAGACCATTATCACGGTCGGCGGACGCTCGGCTATCTTGAGCTTTGCCTGCTCGCCTCCAAGCAGCGCAACAAGCTCTTCATTTACAATCTTAATGACCTGCTGCGCGGGATTCAAGCCCTTCAGGATATCCTCGCCGACTGCACGCTCTTTTATACGACCTACAAAGTCCTTGACGACCTTGAAGTTGACATCGGCCTCAAGCAGTACCAGCCTGACCTCGCGTAGAGCCTCGTTGACCTCCTGTTCGGTCAATCCTCCCCTGCTCTTTAACTTGGCAAAGACATTCTGCAGTTTATCTGAAAGACTCTCGAACAAGATACTCTCCAGTACAACACGACAACAAGCAACTGAGGGAAGAGATCGATCAGGTCCCTTCCCTCAATCGCTTCGGTACGCCAGTCGTATCAAGTTAGTATAACGATTAGCGCGTCTCTTGTCAATCTCAAATTTTGACCTTGGCCCAGTCGAAGTCTTTGGCGGCAGACTCAACATCGGTATGCCTGTGCAACTCCATCTGGATGCCTACCGTTGTGCCCACATTGCTTGTGGCTATGTAGACCTTTTCGGCAAGTGCTATTATTATCTTGTAACCCATACCCAGAGTCCCGGCAGTTGTGTAGCCCTTGACGAACGCAACTTGGGGTATGGTCATAGCCTCTATCCCCGGACCACAATCGGAGACGATAAACATCAAGGAATCCGTTGCCCTATGAATAGATGCCTGGCCTCCACCGGCATGCTTGAGCGCATTTGTGCCGGCTTCCCCAATTGTGACTGCAAAATCATGAACCAGCGGTTCATCCATACCGGCAAGTATTGCAATCTCACTTGCAGCCATACGAATTTTCCCGATATCCTCCACACTGGCGATTTCATACTCCGCAATGCAGGGACCACCAATTTGATAGATCTCGTGCTTCTCGGCCATCAGCAGCTTGCCGTCGGTGGCGGCCATGATCGTGCGACGGTAGAACTCCATCTTATACTGCTCCGCCAGCTTGCGGTCGGTGACATCTCTTACAGACTCAATGGCACCTATCACTTTGCGTTCAGTACCGTATAACGGCGTGGCCCTGAACCATAAATAAGCGCCGCCCGGTCTTATCAGAGGCGTATATGTCTCCGCAACGAGAGCATTGCCCTCCAGCTTCGCGCATTCGTAAATGTTTTTGACCTCTTCAATGGGCTTTAGGACCATGTCAATTAAAAGCGGTCTTCTATGACCATAAAATGCCATACCATATTCATGATCGCCTTTGCCGATCATATCAGCCGCTTTATAGCCCGTCATCTCCTCGGTGGCACGGTTCCATGCAATAATTTTGCCGTCCCTGTCGATCGCAAAAGTGGCATCGGGAAGAAAATTGATGATGTCCGCAAGACGACGCTCAGAGTCCTTCAACTCCATCTCGGCACGCTTGCGCTCAGTAATATCGCGCACGATTGCCCACATGCCTGCAGGATTACCGTCATCATCTCGTATAAGATAAGTTCGAAGCTCCGCAGGAAAAATCGTACCGTCTTTTCGCACATACTCCTTCTCAAAGAGGTCCGAGGCACCCTTTGTCAACACCTGCTCCTCGATTATCCTGTCTTCCAACTCTAGCCAAGCCGCCGGTGTTATGTCACGATATGTGAGATTGCGCAGTTCATCTTCGGTATAACCGGTCATCTTTCGGAATGCCTCATTGAACTCAATAATATGACCCGACATATCTACGCTTGCATAAGCGTCCGCCATACTCTCATAGAGACGGCGCAGTTTCTTCTCGGATTCATGCAATGCCCTGTCCGTCAAGCCTGTCTGTATCAGATGAGATGTTATGTAGGCAAGATCCTCCAGTATCGCCTCCTCTTCAGGGACTATAACGTGTTTGCTAAAAAGCGCTAATACTCCTATCGGTGCGCCATCCGATGAAAGAATGCGAAATCCTGCAAACGAAACCAAACCAAGACGCTCTGCCCATTTGTGGTCATGAACCTGCGGATCATGCGTAACGTCATTGGTAACAAAACTTGGCATCTCACCTGTGGCAACTCGACCGATCTTGTACGCTCCTAAAGGCACTCTCCTGTGTGAACCACCAAGGTGTATATAGCGCCCGGAACTGGCGTGCAGATGCAAACACTTGGTTCGATCGAGACAGGCGTCCCGCCCAGCTGTAATCTTTGCGTGAATACACCCGGATTCGCACAAGTCACCACTCTCGACTACCCATATCCTTACAAAATCAGCATCGAAAATGTCTACCACCGCGTCAGTGATGCGTTTGAGCTTTTCATCCATTGTGCCGGAAATAAGCAGGTCCTTGATTAGACGGCTGATTTTGAAAATGCGCTCGGCTGTACGCTTGTCTTCTGTTATGTCCTCCACATAGCCTTCAAAATACAATAACTGACCATCTTCATCGCGACCGGCTCGTGCCTTCAGACTGACCTGTACAATACTTCCATCCTTGCGGCGAAACTCTGTCTCGGTTGATAACGATTCCCTGCCATCGGTGAACTGGTCGACCACTCTCTTCCGCTCCTCAGCTTGTGCGTACATCTGCTTTGAGATATCCCTCATACTAGACAAAGCCTCATCGACAGAGTCATAACCCAGCATATGCGCAAGGGCGGGATTCGCAGTTAACAGAATGCCTTCTGGAGTCGACTGAAATATTGCTAAGTCGGAATTCTCGAAAAAGCTTTTATACTTTTCCAGATTCTCTTCTTGAGCATGATCCCTATCAAACTTCTCGGATTGCAGCTTCATTTTGCCAGCACATGTCGAATCCATATTTATACCGGATTCTTCATCCGCCGGCAACTTGGAACCATGCGACCTTCCGGATCGTTTGCTCATCGTTTGCCTCAATCTCGAACACTTGCCTTATCAAATGCCCGGAATCGTTATACAATATCAACACTGCTTCAGCTATGATTATTCCGACATACACAAAACTGTAAACAACCGAATCGACAGGCGGCAATTCGTTGACACTGAACCCGCATTTCGGGTATACTATGACGGGTTTGGAAGCTAGGCTGCATTATAATGCTCTCGAAGCCGCGTATTATGTGGGAAGCGCATAATACGGGCTAGGCTGACACTCCAAACTAATCCCCAAAAAAAGAGCAGCTATGAGCGAAGAACATCCCAGGCATAAAGGACGACCGGCAGATGTGGCAGGCGACATTCTACACGATGTGGGAGATGAGTTTGTCGCGGTAGTCGCCATGCCGGGCGAACTGACTTATGCCACATTAACTAAATTTTTCGAGTTCATAGGTGAGATATCCATACTGCTCGCTCGATCCCTTAAGTTTATCTTTAAAGGCAAAATTGATGCCCGAGAAACATTTAACCAGATGGCAATTATCGGGGTCGCATCGCTGCCTATCGTGCTTATCACAGTCGCATTCTCCGGAGCAGTCCTGGCACTGTATATGTCACAGATCGTCGTAAGATGGGGGTTGGGCAGCGTCACCGGTGCAGTCGTCGGTATCTCCATCGCAAGAGAGATCGGACCTGTGCTGACATCAGTCGTTGTCGCGGCAAGAGTGGGCAGCGCCATAGGTGCTGAAATCGGCAGCATGAAAGTCACTGAACAGATAGACGCGATGCGCTCGCTGGCAGTAAGCCCTGTGCAACACCTGGTCGTGCCCAGGTTACTCGCCGGTATCCTTATGCTCCCGGTGCTTACAATCTTCGGAGACATTATAGGAATAATCGGTGCATACTGGGTCGCAGTTGTCAATGGTGTGGCAGGTGGTGGCTTCATCAGCAGCCTTAAGGCACAGGTGGTCCCATACGACGTAATGATGGGACTTCTGAAGACCATCTTCTTTGGGATCGCAATCGTGATCGTCGGCTCGCAGCAGGGACTTCAAACTACCGGCGGAGCAACGGGAGTCGGTAAGTCAACTACCAGCTCGGTCGTCATCTCTATTGTAATCATTTATATACTTAACTTCTTCCTGGCCTATGTTATGTTCGGCGGGCAAACGGCATTCCTGTGATTACGGCAAAACAGCTTTCATATAGAGTGAACGGAGGCTCGATCCTCCGGCGGGTCGACCTCCATGTCCGCAAAGGCGAGACTATGGCGGTCATGGGGATGTCGGGAGCAGGCAAAAGCACGCTCCTCAAGTGTATAGGCGGACTCCTGCAGCCCACAGGCGGCGAACTGCTTATAGACGGCACGGATATCGCACGTATGTCTGAGAGCTGCCTGGACACGGTTCGCAGAAGGATCGGCATGGTCTTTCAATATGCCGCGCTCTTCGATTCGCTCGACGTCTTCGAAAACGTGGCTTTCGGTCTGAGAAGACATACGCAAATGACTGAGAGCGAAATCGCCGATATGGTGGCGCATAGACTTGCGATGGTGGGGCTTGCCGATACGCAGAAGAAAATGCCGTCTGAACTTTCAGGAGGAATGCAAAAAAGAGTCGGACTCGCAAGAGCACTTGCGCTTGACCCGGATATTGTGCTCTATGATGAGCCGACCTCCGGCCTGGACCCTATCACGGCAGCAACTATTGCGGAACTTATCGTCAAGACACGTGATGAGCTTGGTGTGACGTCGGTGTTGGTGACACACGATATACAAAGTATCACCAAAGTGGCAAGCAGGATTGCTATGATACACCGTGGAAGGATTATCGCGAGTGGCAGCGTCGAAGAGATGCAGCAGTGTGAAGACGCCACTGTGTGCCAGTTTATGAACGGCGAGACTCAGGGACCTATCAAAATAACAAGTTAAGCTATGAGTTGTGAGTAATGAGTTGTGGGTTGGGGATGGCAATTCTTGATGCGTATGACATTAATTTAGTATGGCGTTATATGCTGTTTAACTCACAACCCATAACACAATAACTCATAACTAAGGTATGAACGTGAGACTGAGAAACGAAGCAAAAGTCGGTTTGATAGTGGTCGGCGCACTGGCGCTGCTGATCGGAATCTACTGGTTCCTCGGCGGATTCAGCCTCAGGGCGTCCAGTTTCCCCGCGTACACCATCTTTCCTAATGCCCAGAAACTCGATAAGGGCGCCGACGTCCGCATGGCGGGCGTCAAGATCGGGATAGTCTCAGATGTTGTGCTCACAAAATCCAGTAAAGCCCGTATCAATATGCTTATCTGGAAAGGAGTATGCATACCGTCCGACTCAAAAGCACGTGTGACAACCGGCGCGTTTGTCGGAGATTTTTATGTCGAGGTACTTCCTGGAAAAGCAAACAACTGCATACTTAAAGGACAGCGGATCGAAAGCGAGCAGATTGCGCAGTTTGATCAATTGATGAATAAAGCCAACGACCTCCTCACGGAGCTCAAAACTACCGCTAAAGGCATCAATAAAGTGCTCGATAACAAAAAAATGCAGGAAGATATCAACCAGACAATCGCCTCAATTAAAAAATCGGCTCAGTCCGCATCTATGCTGATCCTGTCCGCTCAAAATCTGATTGCGCAGGCGTCTCCAGAGGTTCAGAAAACGCTTGCGAATCTTTCTGCGGCTTCCGAGCATGCTGTCGATATAAGTCAGCAGATGGAAGAATGCCTGGCCAAAGATATCAGGCCAAACGTCAAGCCGCTGATCGGGCAGGCACAAAAGGCAATGGTCGACATGTCATCGGCACTCAACGAGGCGCAGTCACTGCTGTCCTCATTGGGCGAACTGACACCTGAGATGAAGCAGATCCTGGCAAAAGCAAATGGTTCCGCGCAGCAGGCTGAACAGATGCTGACAAACCTGAATGCTGCCAGCGCATCCATCAAAAACCTGACGACCGACCCTGAACTGATTTGCAACCTCAAAGCCACCGCCAAGAACATAGCCGAAGCCAGTTGTAAGGCCAACTTGGCCATGGACAAGATAAATCAAAAACTCGGCGCTTTCAAAGGTCCGACCCAGCAGCAAAAGAGTGAAATTCCGCTCTACGGAATCAGCGGCGACGGACTCTGGAATACCGCCAAAGGCAAATACAGGTTCGACGCCAATTACACATTCGCGTTGGGTTATCCTATGTTCATGCGGGCAGGCCTATACAATGTCGGCGAAAACACCAGAGTCAATTTCCAGGCAGGCAACACTTTTGATGAATCGAATGCGCTCAGGTATGGCTTGTACGCTTCGAGAGTGGGCATCGGATATGACCACAGGTTCGGGAAAAAAGTCCTGATATCGACCGATATATTCAGACCGGACGACCCTCAGATCGAAATGCGCGGCATATTTGGGATCAAGGACGGCCTGGGACTCTATACGGGTGTGCAGGACCTGCTCGATGAAGACAACCGTGACCTGCTTGTCGGCATCAATTACAACAATTGATTTTAGATTTAGTAATTTATATTGAGTATTGAGATCTAATATTTGGGAGATATATTGTTATGAAAGTGATCCTTACCCGAGACGTTAAAGACCTGGGCAAGGCAGGCGAACTGGTAAACGCATCCGAAGGTTATGTGCGAAATTTCCTTATACCGCGCAAAATGGCAGTCATCGCAGACGCGGGAGCTATGAAAGCATTTGAGCAGAAAAAGAAGACACTGGAACATAAAGGTGAGAAACTGCTCGCCGACGCAAAAGATACAGCCGGCAAGCTCGACAACATCAAAGTCACAATTAAAGGCAAGGCAGGCTCGGGCACGAAACTCTATGGATCAGTGACAAACCAGGAAATCGCAGATGCCCTGAAAGCTCAGCACGGCATCGTAATCGATAAACGCAAGATTCACACCGATGAACCGATCAAGACTATCGGGTCGTTTGAAGTGCCCGTCAAACTCCATCACGATGTATCGACAAAAATTCACGTAGAAGTTGTTGAGGAACAATAAAAGTGTTAGGTAATGGCTGATGGGCGTTGGTGAAGAGTCCCGACACCCGACACCCGACACCCGACACCCGACACCCGACACCCATGGAAAGATTAGCTTCAACAATAGATAAGATTCCGCCGCAGAATCTGGAGGCCGAGCAATCGACCCTCGGCTCGATGATGATTGAGCGGTCGGCTATGGAAAAAGCCATAGAAATCCTTAGAGCTGAGGATTTCTACAGACCCGCTCATCAGGAGGTCTTCGACGCGCTCGTCTCGCTTATGGAACGCGACGAACCGGCTGACCTAATCACACTCCAGGAAGAACTGCGTAAACGCGGTAAGCTCGATGACGTGGGCGGCACCGAATATCTGATGGCTCTGGTCGACTCAGTGCCCACAGCCGCCAACATCGAATATTACGCGCACATAGTCGAGAAAAAATCCATCCTCCGCAAGCTCATATCCGCTGGGACCCAGATCATAGGCATGGCTCAAAATGAGGATGAGGACGTAGACTCCATCGCCGACCAGGCTGAGCGGCTTATCTTCAGCGTGGCTCAGCGCAGAATGGGCGAATATTTCCAACCGATCACACCGCTCGTGATGCAGGCTTGGGAGTGGATCGAAAAGCGCTACCATGATAAGGGTGAGGCCTCGGGCGTGGCTACCGGATTTACAAAACTTGATCACATGACCTCCGGACTTCAAAAGTCGGACTTCATAATCATCGCAGGCCGACCCTCTATGGGAAAGACCGCCCTCGCACTGGATATCGCACTCAATGCAGCAACCAAAGTTAACGAAACTGTTGCGATATTCAGCCTGGAAATGTCTGCCGAGCAGCTTGTTCAAAGAATGATTTGTTCACGCGCAAGAGCGAATGCTCATCGCTTGCGGACCGGATACTTCCAGGATTCCGAGTGGGAAAGGATTGCGCAGGCCTCAAGCTCTCTCTGGGACGCACCCATCTACATTGATGATTCCACCGATATGACTACAATGGCCATGCGTGCCAAGTGCCGCAGGCTTAAAGCCGAACATGGGCTGGGACTGGTTGTGGTCGATTACCTGCAGCTTATGCGCTCGCACAGAAATATAGACAACCGTGTGCAGGAAATTTCAGAGATCGCCCGTGGACTTAAGAGCCTGGCAAGAGAAATGCGATGCCCCGTAATTGCAGGCTCGCAACTCAGCCGTGCAGTTGAAAAGCGCGACGATAAGCGTCCTATGCTCTCCGATCTGCGTGAATCCGGCTCGATTGAAGCTGAAGCGGATATCGTTATGATGCTCTTTAGACCCGAATATTACGTGATTAAAGAAGTCGAGGATACTGAATCGGTACAGGGAAGCGATGGGTCTGGCTTTGACCCTGATGCGCGAAATGTCGAAACCACCGAAATTATCATCGGTAAACATAGAAACGGCCCGACGGGAACCGTCAAGGTCGGTTTTGTGCGCGAGTTTGCGTCGTTTGAAAACCTGGCTGAAGGATATGAAGGTTAGTTGGAAAGTCTAAAAGTCGGATAGTAGTAAGCACGACGTTTTGACTTTTTGACTCAGGCATAATCATGAGAAAATTAAGCTCGGTCAACATAATAAGCGAACAGGACAAACAACTGCTTACAGAGTTGAAAAATGTAGTCGGCGAGCATGTGCCTGATGCGCAAGTCGCACTCTATGGCTCTGCAGCGCGTGGTTCGGCTGGACCGGATTCTGACTATGACATTCTTATACTTACCAAGCGTAAACTATCATCCAGCCGGGAGAGAGAACTCAGAGAAGCTGTATATGAACTCGGACTAAACGAACAAGTGCTTCTCTCTCTTGCCATATATTCAAAAGATGAATGGAAAAGCCCTGTTTTTCGTGGGTCGCCCTACCGCAAAAACGTAATCAAGGAGGGTATTATCGTTTGAAGCTCGACGAGCGTGAATATATACGGCATCGACTCGCGAGAGCAGAGGATACTATAGGCGAGGCTGAAACGCTGCTAAATGCAGGATTCAGTGTCGGCGTAGTAAACCGCCTTTACTATGCCTGCTTTTATGCGGTATCAGCTCTGCTGCTTTCTGAAGGCCACGCAGCCTCAAAACACAGCGGAGTGATATCGCTTTTTGACAAACATTGGATCAAGCCGAAACGGCTCAACCCGGAAATGAGTAAGTTCTACCATCTGCTCTTCGACAATCGACAGAAGGGTGATTATGCTGATGTTTTTACATTCGATCATTCTGACCTGACAAGCTGGCTGAATGAGACAAAGATATTTGTTAATACACTGTCGAACTGGCTTATAAACAACATCGACCTGCATATGGATTGACCGGAGGTAGTTTTGAAAGTTCTCATAATAGGAAGCGGCGGGCGAGAGCATGCGCTTGCCTGGAAAATTGCTCAGTCTGATAAAGTGGATAAAATATATGCCTGGCCGGGAAACGCCGGGATCGGACATATCGCCGAATGCATAAACGGCAGCGTAATGGATATCATAGGAGCAGCCGACTTCGCCGAAAAAGAAAAAATCGACCTGACCGTGGTCGGGCCGGAATCGCCACTTATCGCCGGCATGGTAGACGAGTTTCAGAAGCGAGGCCTCACAGTCTTCGGTCCGAACAAGGCTGCCGCTCAAATGGAGGGCAGCAAAGTCTTTGCAAAAAAACTGATGCTCGATAACGGCATCCCGACTGCCATGTGTGAAGTCTTCGATAATCCTGAAAAGGCGTGCGCCTATATAGAATCCATTGCATCCAAAACTGACACACCGATTGTGATAAAAGCGGATGGCGAGGCTGCAGGCAAAGGCGTTTTCATAAACAAGACCAAGGCCGATGCCCTTGAGTCCATAGATATAATAATGAAGCAGAAAGCCTTCGGCGCTTCCGGCAATCGGCTGGTGATCGAAGAATTTCTGGACGGTCCAGAAGCATCCTATATGTGTTTCGTGGATGGTGAGACGTTTGTTCCGATGATTCCCTCGCAGGACCACAAGCGTGCATACGATAACGACGAAGGTCCCAACACTGGCGGCATGGGCTGTTATTCACCTGTGCCGGTCGTGACAAGCGAAGTGTCCAGGGTTGTGCAAGAATCTATAGTTAAACCTACACTCGCCGCGCTTAAGAAAATGGGAATTTATTATACAGGTGTGCTCTATGTCGGCCTCGCGCTGACTAGTAAGGGTCCCAAAGTCGTCGAGTTCAACTGCCGTTTCGGTGACCCGGAAACCCAAGTTGTGCTGCCACTTTTACAGACAGATTTGGTTGAAATATTGTTGGCTGTGGCGCATGGAAGACTCGACAGTATCGACGTAAATTGGTATGATAAGAAAGCTCTTTGTGTTGTAATGGCCTCGGGCGGTTACCCGGGCAATTATGAGAAGGGCAAGGTCATCACCGGCGTTGGTGAGGCCGAATCTAACGAAGACGTTATTGTGTTCCACGCGGGCACCGAGACCAAAGACGGAAAAACCGTCACGTCCGGTGGTCGCGTTCTTGGTGTGACTGCCGTAGCCGAAAGTTTTGAAAATTGCATCAAAAAGGCGTATGCGGCAGTGGACAAGATTCACTTCGATGGAGCGCATTTTAGGCATGATATAGGAAGGCGTTTGATAGTTTGATGGACTGATGGTTTGATGGTTGAGGCCGACGATTGTCGCCGGGTTTACTATCAAACTCTCCAGCTATCAAACCATCAAACCAGAGGAATAGATAATGCCAGGTAAAGTTGCAATAGTGATGGGCAGCAAGTCTGATGCCGAAACGATGAAGGGTGCTGCCGATATGCTCACCAGTTTTGGGGTGGCAAACGAGACATACGTGATCTCGGCTCACCGCACTCCGCATGTCGCAATCGAATTCGCGTCAAAGGCCGAGGAGAACGGCTTCGAGGTGATCATAGCGGGCGCTGGAATGGCTGCGCACCTGCCTGGAATCCTGGCCGCGATCACTGCCCTGCCCGTTATCGGCGTCCCGACAAAGTCCGCCGCGTTAAGCGGTGTGGATTCACTATATTCGATAGTGCAGATGCCGACAGGGATCCCGGTCGCGACTGTCGCTATAGACGGCGCGAAGAACGCAGGAATTCTGGCAGTGCAGATATTGAGCGTGAAATATCCCGAACTGCGCGAGGCAATTAAGAAACATAAAGAGAAACTGGCCTCTGCGGGGGCCGTGCGGATATAGTCTGATGGTTTGAGAGTTTGATGGTTTGATAGTCTAACGAAAGTTGAGAGGCCGTATGTTTGCATTCGAAAAATTGGATGTATGGCAATATTCACGATCCCTCATAAGCGATGGTATATAAGACTATTGAGTCATTTCCAAGAAACGAACAATTTGCGCTCGCACAACAATTGCGGCGTGCAGCCGTCTCAATTGCAGCAAATATTGCTGAGGGCAGTTCCAGATCATCTCAAAAAGAATTTTCTCGTTATGTTGAAATGGCATATGGGTCACTTTGCGAAGTAATTGCAGAGTTGTTTGTCGCAAAAGACCGGGGATACATTCAGGATGAAGTTTTTAAGGATTTGTATTTGAAGTCAGAATCGCTTGGACGTATGCTGAGCAAATTTCGAGGTTCACTGGAAACTTCTTGGATTAAATGTACTGGCAAGGTTTGATTGCTGGAGAGTCGGATAGTTTGATTTGGCGAAAGCATCACCTTAACTATCAAACCATCAGTCCATCAGACTATCAAACTAGAATGAGGTAATTCGATGCTTGAGAGATACTCTCTGCCTAAAATGAAATCGATCTGGAGTGAGGAAAACAAGTTCCAGAGTTGGCTGGATGTAGAAATAGCCGTATGCGCGGCGCAGGAGCACTTCGGCAATATTCCCAAAGGCACAACCGATAAGATCAAGGCAGGCGCAAAATTCTGTGTCGAGCGGATAGACGAGATCGAGAAGGAGACCGCTCACGATCTGATCGCGTTCGTCAAGTGTGTCACCGAGAACCTCGGCGAAGAGGGACGCTACGTCCATTACGGCGTCACAAGCTACGATATAGAGGACACCGCCACAGCTCTGCGCATGCGCCAGGCAGCAGACCTCATCATTGAAGACCTCGAAAAGCTGCTGGAGGCTGTCGCGAAGCTGGCTAAGGCGCACAAGATGACCCCTATGATCGGGCGCACACATGGCGTCCAGGCCGAGCCGATCACGTTCGGGTTCAAAATGGCTGTGTGGTATTCCGAGGTCCAGCGCGACCTCGAACGTATGAAAGCTGCCCGCGAGGCCATCAGCACAGGCAAGATTTCCGGCGCAGTGGGCATATTCGGCAATATCGGACCCGACCAGGAAGAGTATGTATGCAACCTCCTGGGTCTGAAGCCCGCGCCTGTATCCACTCAGATCATACAGCGCGACAGGCACGCTCAGTTCCTTACGACCCTTGCGATCATAGCGTCGAGCTGCGAGAATTTCGCCACAGAGATGCGAAACCTCCAGCGCACCGAAATCCTCGAAGTCCAGGAGATGTTCCTGCCCGGCCAGAGAGGTTCGTCGGCTATGCCTCACAAGCGCAACCCGTGGCGGTTCGAGACAATATGCAGCCTCGCGAGGGTGATCCGATCCAATGCGATCCCGGCTATGGAAAATATTGTCTCGTGGCATGAGCGCGACCTGGTGAACTCAGCCGCTGAGAGAATAATCCTGCCTGATAGCTGTCTTGCGGTGGACTTCATGCTCAACTCTCTCACTCGCCTGCTGGGCAGGCTGGAAGTGAACGAGGACAACATGAAACGCAACCTCGAGATGATGGGCCAGCTTGTGTTTAGTGAGCACGTGCTGCTGGCTCTGATTCAGAAGGGTATGACGCGCGAGGAGGGCTACAAAGTGGCTCAGCGCAATGCTGCCAAGTGCTGGGATGAAGGCATCTCTTTCCGCCAGGCTCTGGAGAAGGACCCGGATGTGCAGCAGAGGCTCACGAAAGATGATCTGGATAAGTGCTTTGACCTTGAGCACCATTTGAGGAATGTGGATAGGATTTTTGAGAGGCTGGGGCTGGATTCTGAAGACCAAATAGATTCGATGTATTTATCTGCATACCGGGAAAGCGTTGCAGAATTGCTTCATGAAATTCATAGTATGGAAGGTACTCCTGCACTGCGTGCAATGCTATTGGAATTGGCACCCGAGTCTTCAGAAAAGATAAAACCGCTTAGTGAAGAAAAACTGCTGACTGCTGCGCGGTTTATGATCGAGTTGTTATATGATATGGATCCGAAGAGTCAGCCCTAGAATCAATTGGTGTTCCAGAAACGAAAGGACGCCAGAACCGCTGAAGGGATGAATTATATGAAACACTGAAGATTACGCTGGCGTAGGGTTTCAGCGATTCAGATTTTTTCAGCGTCTCAGCGATTCAAAATGTGTCCATGTCATTCCCGACTTGATCGGGAATCCAGAAGACTGTGTGCCATAACATACTCATATGGATTCCCGCTTTCGCAGGAATGACAGCAGAGTTTCACGTTTTCGCTCTTTCGCTTTTGCGATAAAATAAGACTCTAACCTCCAGGTAAGATATCTGGAGGGATAAATACAAAATTGGGCGCTTTCGCGATCCAAAACTAATAACCAAAAACTAAAAACTAAGGACTGGTTTTATGGCTAAAGTAAACGTATACGTAACTCTCAAGCCCGCTCTGCTGGATGCGCAGGGCAAGGTGGTCCAGGGCGCTCTCGAAAACCTTGGTTTCGACAAAGTTAAGAGCGTGCGCATGGGCAAATTCATCGAGATAGAAGTGGACGGCAACGGCAATCTCGAAAACGATGTGGAAGAGATGTGCAAAAAACTTCTGGCAAACGCGAACACGGAGAATTATCGGTTCGAGATCGTAAAATAACGGCTTGATGGTCTGAGAGTCCGATGGTGTGATGGTCTTAACTATCACATTATCAAACCATCCAACTATCAAACTAATAAGGACAGCGAATAATGAAATTCGGAGTAGTCATATTCCCCGGGTCAAACTGCGATCAGGATGCGTATTTCGCCGTGCGCGACGTCCTAAAGCAGCCGGTGGAATATATCTGGCATCAGGAGACGGACCTCAGCGGCTTTGATTGTATTATCCTGCCAGGCGGGTTCTCATACGGCGATTATCTGCGCACCGGCGCAGTGGCAAAATTCAGCCCCGTTATGAATGCCGTAAGCGAGCATGCGGCCAAGGGCGGAAGACTCATTGGGATATGCAACGGGTTCCAGATACTCTGCGAATCGGGACTGCTTCCCGGCGCTCTGATTTCCAACAAGGGACTGCGCTTTATTTGCAAATTTGTCAACGTGAAGGTGGTGAACAACAAAACTGACTTCACAAACTTGTGCACCGATGGCCAGGTCCTTTCGATCCCGATTGCTCACCACGGTGGCAACTATTATGCCGACGCCGAGACTATCAAAAAGTTGGAGGACAATAATCGGGTCATCTTGCGCTATTGCGATGAGGCCGGTAATGTCACAAATGATGCCAATCCGAATGGGTCGATCAACAACATCGCCGGGATCATAAATGACAAGGGTAATGTGGCGGGTATGATGCCCCACCCCGAGCGTGCGGCCGAAAGCATTTTGGGAAGCGATGACGGAAAACTGATACTGCAGTCCATAGTGGAGAGTCTGATGGCTTGATGGTCGGATGGTTTGATGGTAAAGACAAATGCCATCAAACTATCATACTATCAAACCATCAAACCAAAGGAATCAACAATGAGTATAAAAAACACAAAGCCTATTGAGCCCTCCGTCTACCGTGAGATGGGGCTCAATGATGAAGAATACAAAAAGATAACCGAGGTGCTCGGGCGTCACCCGACATACACCGAAGTTGGGATGTATGCAGTTATGTGGAGTGAGCACTGCGGCTATAAATACTCCCGCCCGATATTGCGATATTTCAGCAAATATAAAGAGGCCATAGACGGCGAGGGTCTGGAAAATGCAGGCATTATAGACATCGGCGGCGGCTATGGTGTGTGCTTCAAAATAGAGAGCCATAACCATCCATCCGCAGTCGAGCCATATCAGGGCGCTGCGACAGGTGTCGGCGGCATCTTGCGCGACATATTTACAATGGGCGCAAGGCCGATAGCATCCCTCAACTCGCTGCGGTTCGGCAGCCTAGACGACGCTCGCACACGGTATCTGTTTGAGCATGTGGTCGGCGGGATCGCGTCCTACGGCAACTGTGTAGGTGTGCCGACTGTCGGCGGTGAGGTCTACTTCGATGACTGCTATGCAGGCAACCCGCTGCTCAACGCTATGGCAATCGGAATTATGAAACACGAAGATGTGGCTTACGCCCGCGCACAGGGAGTCGGAAACCCAGTGCTCATTGTCGGATCAAGAACAGGGCGAGACGGTATACATGGCGCCACGTTCGCATCGGTCGAACTGACTGAAGAGTCCGAGAGCCGGAAGTCGAACGTGCAGATGGGTGACCCGTTCACCGAAAAACTGCTCATCGAGGCCACTCTTGAAGCCTTGAAATCGGGCTATATAACCGGAATCCAGGACATGGGCGCTGCGGGAATCACATGCTCGACCTGTGAGACCAGCGCCAAAGCCGGAACCGGTATGACCATAGACGTCAGCAAAGTCCCCATGCGCGAGACCGGCATGACCCCGTACGAGATCATGCTCAGCGAATCTCAGGAGCGCATGCTTGCAATCGTTAACAAAGGCCGCGAAGACGATGTCATTGCGATTTTCAAGAAGTGGGGGCTAAACGCCGTAGTGGTGGGCGAAGTCACTGGCGACGGAATAGTGCATGTGTATGACAAAGGCGAACTGGTTGCCGAAGTCCCGGCAAAGTCTCTCGCAGACGAGGCTCCGACCTATTATCTCAAAACCGAGGAACCCTCCTATCTCAAAGATGTCCAGAATTACGACCTCTCGCAGATACCGGAGCCGGATGATTACACTGAAGCTCTCTTCAAGCTGATCGAGTCGCCGTCCATATCCAGCAAAGAATGGGTCTATCAGCAGTACGACCATATGGTGCAGACAAACACCGCCATAATGCCCGGCTCGGATGCAGCGGTCATCAGGATCAGAGAGACTACAAAAGGCATAGCCGTCACTACTGACTGCAACGGCCGGTATGTCTATCTTGACCCTTACATGGGTGCTCAGATTGCAGTTGCCGAGGCGGCCAGAAACCTGGCATGCTCTGGTGCCAGACCCGTAGGCGCAACAGACTGTCTCAACTTCGGCAACCCCGAAAAACCCGAGGCGTTCTGGCAGTTCGAGCGAGCCGTAAAGGGATTGGCTGACGCATGCGACTTCTTCGGTGCGCCGGTCGTCAGCGGCAACGTCAGTTTCTATAACGAGACGCCTGAGATGGCGATCTACCCCACCCCTGTGATCGGTCTATTGGGCCTCATCGACGATGTGCAAAAACGGTGCACGTCCGAATTCAAAAACGAAGGTGATGTCATCGCATTGATATCGAACACATGCGAGAGCGAATCGCTGGGTGCAAGCGAGTATCTGAACACGATCCATGGCCTCGCAGTGGGTCGACCACCGAAGCTGGATATGGAGCGTGAGAAGAAAGTCCATGAAGTGCTCATCAGAGCGATAGGCAGAGGACTTTTGAGTTCCGCGCACGATTGCTCGGACGGCGGCCTTGCGATTACCCTGGCCGAATCGTGTATAATAGGTAAGGTGGGTGCTGAAATCTCACTGCAAACAAATTGCAAAAAATCGGAAGCATTGTTTGCCGAGACGCAGTCCAGAGTGGTCGTGTCGCTTCCCGCTGATAAGCTGGAAGACCTTGTCAAGATCGCCAAGAGTCTGGAAGTCGACTGCACCGTCATTGGCAAGGTCAGCGGCAAATCACTTAAAATTGCGGTCAACGATAGTTCGATAGTGGACGCATGCGTGAGCGAGATGGAATCGCGCTGGCGCTCGGTTATCGGTAAAAAGATGGACAGCTAAATTGGCCGGAGTTAAGAATACCGCCGACCATCAGGAAGTGTTGTCATTCCCGACTTGATCGGGAATCCAGTAAGTTGTGACACCTGGATTCCCGCTTTCGCGGGAATGACAGCGGTAGAAAATGTAAATAACAGCTCGATCAAAGGAATTACGATGATCTACATAGACAGGCCCGAAATTGCGGAAGAATGCGGAGTATTCGGAATTTGCAGCGGCGGTGAGGATGTGGCGAGGCTCGCATTCTTTGGCATCTTCTCACTGCAGCATCGTGGACAGGAAAGCGCAGGGATAGCTGCATCGGACGGCAAGTGTATCCGCCTTCACCGCGATATGGGTCTTGTCACCCAGGTCTTCCATGAGGACACGCTGGCGTCGCTCAAAGGGCACATCGCAATCGCGCATACTCGATATTCAACTACAGGGTCGAGCATTTTGCGCAACGTTCAGCCGATGCTCTGCGAATGTGACTTTGGCAATATAGCTCTGGCGCATAATGGCGATCTTGTAAACGCGGGACCATTGCGCGATGAGCTTGAAGCATCCGGCATAGAACTCGAAACCACAAACGACAGCGAAGTTATTCTCAAACTCATCGCAACATCCGGCGCAAGCACCATAGAAGACGCAATCAAGTATGCTATGAGCAAAATACGTGGCGCATATTCGGTGGTCGTGCTCACACAGGATAAGCTGATCGCATTCAGAGACCCGTTCGGAATACGCCCCTTGAGTATAGGGCGATTGAACGGCTCGCACTATGCAGTCGCATCGGAAACATGTGCATTCAACACCATAGGCGCAAACTTCGTTCGTGAGGTCGAGCCGGGTGAGATGGTCGTCATAGACGAAAATGGCCTCACCGAATATCAGGCTATCCCTCTTGAAGGGCGCGCACTTTGCATTTTTGAATATGTTTACTTCGCCAGGCCGGACAGCCGCATGTATAACCGGACAATGCACGAAGCCCGCAGGAGGATGGGTCATGAGCTTGCAAAAGAGCACCCATGCCCCGGCGCGCACATAGTCTTTCCCATCCCGGACACGGGAATCCCCGCAGCAATCGGTCTTGCCGAAGCATCCAGAATCCCCTACGCAGAAGGCGTTATCAAAAACCGTTACATCCACAGAACATTTATCCAGCCGGACCAGCGCATGCGCGAGATGGGCGTCAGGATGAAACTTTCACCTCTCAAAGAAACTCTTGCAGGCCGGCGTGTAGTAATGGTTGAAGATACTATTGTCCGCGGAACCACCAGCGCTCCTACGATCAAGATGATCCGTGATGCTGGAGCTGTCGAGGTGCATGTGCGCATAGCATGCCCGCCGATCAAATATCCATGTTTCTATGGGATCGACACGGCGAACCAGGACGAACTCATCGCATCGAAGCTCTCTATTGAGCAGATCAGGCAGCACATCGGTGCGGATAGTCTTGGTTACCTGAGTCTGCCTGGGCTTGTGCGGGCTATCGGCGTCAAGAAAGACAAGCTCTGCTGCGCGTGCCTGGACGGCAAATATCCTGTCGATGTCTCTAAAGAAGCGAAGATGAGCAAGTTCGTGTTTGAGAAAACACCAGCCCTATGATTTAGTATTTTATATTTTGTATTGAGTATTTTGATGTGCGTGAAGGCTACGTTCGGTCGCGATATCTGATCGCGACCGAAAAGAAAACTGCAATTTCAAATCGCATGGTTCTGTTTCGTGCTTACGTTCGGGCGCGATATCCGATCGCGACCGAAAAGGAAACTGCAATTTCAAATTGCATAATTCTGTTTCGGGCTGGATCAGATATCCAGCCCGAACAGGGATCAAAGAAACCCAAACTAATCACTAACAACTAATAACTAAGGACTTTATAATGGCCGACGAAAGCGCAACCTACAAAGCTGCAGGTGTGGATATAGAAGCGGGCGAAGAAGCCGTCTTTCGGATGAAAGAATACGTGCAATCGACCTACAACGAAAACGTGCTGACCAATATAGGCACGTTCGGCGGCATGTTCCGTCTGGATACAGGCTCTATGGCCGAACCGGTGCTGGTATCGAGTATCGACGGCGTGGGAACCAAAGTCAAGATCGCCGCAATGATGGATAAATACGACACGGTGGGTCAGGACATTGTAAACCACTGCATCAATGATATACTCGTCCAGGGCGCAAAACCCATCCTTTTTCTGGACTACTTCGCCACCAGCAAGCTGGACCCGAAGATAGTCGAGCAAGTGGTTAAAGGCATGTCTGAGGCATGCCGCGAGGCCGGATGTGTGCTCATCGGTGGAGAGACTGCCGAGATGCCCGGCGTATATGTGCCGGGTGAGTTCGATATTGCCGGGTGCATCATCGGAATGGTGGACCGGGCAAATGTGATCGATGGATCGAAGGTCCGACCCGGTGACGTCCTGGTCGGGCTTGCATCGTCGGGTCCGCACACGAACGGCTACTCTCTGATACGCAAGATCCTCTTTGAGGATAATGACTATAAGGTCGACCAGTATACCCCGGAGATCGGCGCGATACTCGGCGACGTGCTGCTCGCCCCGCATAAGTGCTACCTCAAACCCGTCTCGGCCATAATTGCAGACCACCCGGTGCATGCGATGGTCCATATCACGGGCGGCGGGTTCTATGGCAACATACCGAGAGTGCTCCCGAGCGACTGCCAGGTGACAGTTGAGCGACGAGCTTGGGTCGTCCCTCCAATCTTCCAACTCATCCAGGACAAAGGCGGAATCGAACCTATTGAGATGCACCGTACGTTCAACATGGGCGTCGGGATGGTGCTGATCGTGCCCAAAGAGCATGGGGTCGCAATTGTCCAGCAGATGGAAGAGATGGGCGAAATGGCATGGATGATCGGTGAGGTCTACAGGGGCGGTCGAGAGGTCAACGTGATATGATCCGCATCGCAGTGATGGTCTCGGGCGCTGGGCGCGGGAGCAATATGCAGGCGATTATCGATGCATGCGCCACCGGTCAGATTGACGGCGAGGTCGCGCTGGTAATAGGCGTTAAGGATGATGCACCCGCCATGGAGCGCGCTCGCAGCCAGTCAATCAAAATAGTCTCCATCTCGCCTAAGAGCTTTGAGAATACACAGGACTATGACGACGCAGTCCTCAAAGCTCTACAGGAAAATAAGATCGACCTCATCTGCCTTGCCGGGTATATGCGTATCCTGGGTCAGAATATAATCGATGCCTATCGAGACGCAATCATGAACGTCCATCCGGCTCTGATCCCATCGTTTTGCGGCAAAGGAATGTATGGTCACCACGTCCATGAGGCTGTGATCACACGTGGGGTAAAGTTCACCGGAGTAACGGTGCATTTTGTGGACGAAGACTATGACTCCGGTCCGATCATCGCGCAGACAATCGTCCCGGTCGAGCAGGACGATACACCGGACACGATTGCTGCCCGTGTGCTCGAAAAGGAGCATGAGACCTATGCGCATGCGGTCGCTCTGTTTGCGCAGGGCAGACTGCGGGTAGTTAATCGGAAGGTTATTGTTTCGCCCGAAAAGGGATAGATGATATGCGCCCTTTTGAGCCCCCAGTGGGGGTTGCCCACTTGTTTCGATTAGGAAAACGTCTGGATGCGAACAGCTTATTTGTCATCCGCACATAGACGTTTTCTTGGGAGGTGTAGGCATGCGCTCACTGCTCATTATCAATCCCACTTCAGGCCAGGGGAAAGCGGCCAGAGAGAAGAAAAAGCTGCTCGATTATGCCGCAGCCGCCGCTCATATGCGCACTGTCATCACCTCGGGACCGGAAGACGCAGCCGAAACAGCCCGGAAAGCCGCTCATGATGGCTATGATCTCATTATCGCAGCAGGTGGAGACGGCACGATCAACCAGGTCATAAACGGCATCGGTGACTCCGGGATTCCACTCGGCATTGTTCCTCTCGGCACGGGTAATGTTCTGGCTCATGATCTCGGAATCCCCGTCTATAACACTCAAAAAGCACTCGATGTTATACGCAAAGGTAAGACCCGGCATGTGGATATCGCCAGGGCAGAGGACAGGCGGTTCATACTCATGGCAGGGCTTGGATTCGATGCGGCCGTAATCGACTCCGTATCGCCCAAAGTAAAAGACGTTCTCGGAACTGTCGCATATGCCCCTGCAATCATAGAGCAACTTGTCAAGTTCTCACCGGCGCACTTCCGGCTCACCTTCAACGACAAATCGGTATATGAGACCGACGCATACGCTGTAATAGCCGCCAACTGCGGCACGTATGCCCACAATTTCAAGATAGCCCGGCAGGCAATCTTTGACGACGGAATGCTGGATATTCTGGTGTTTGAAGCCGGAGCACGAACCGCAATCAACCTGGTCGGCCAGGCGCTCGACACTATATTCCAGGGCTCCATCGCCCACCCCAGCACATCCTATTTCAGGGCGGCCAAAGTGCACGTGGAATCCGAGCCGAGTGTGCGTATGCAGCTTGACGGTGACCTGCACGGCGAGAGCGATGTGGATATAGAGGTCGTGCCTAAGGCTTTGAGCTTGATTGTGCCTTAAGGATGGTTGGCAGTCGGCAGTTGACGGTTGGCAGGTATGGCGCAAACTTTAGCCCGGCTCCCTTTCCTGGGGGAGCGGGTTGGAGTGAGGGCGCTCCTGATTTAGTATTTGAGATTTTGTATTGATTATTTTAAGCGTTTCGATTCCAGTCATTCCGAGGAGGAACGACGAGGAATCTGCTGTGAACCATTCTTCTAGATACTGGTTACGTCTAGAGCGGATGCCAGTCTTGTTCCCTCTCCTGGGGGAGAGGGTTAGGGTGAGGGCACTACATATTGCGTCTGGCGGTTTCAGCAGCGGCATCCGATGTATATGTCAGAACTAGCAGCTATTCACTGCTGTCCGAAGCAACGAATGGATAGTTGGCGGTTCAGATGATTATGTAATTTTCGGGTTGGGTTCGTTTCGGGAACTCATTCCCGAAACGCCAAAATAGATCTGCTACTACATATAGAATTTGAAAGGCAGTGGAGCCTTCGCGGTGATTGGCCCTGCAGTAAGAATTTCTCCCACTGCATCTGCAAACTTAAGCGTTATTGGCAAGCTATCACTAATACGACAAGCATTATAATTCAATTTCGTTAAGGCCATAATATCTCTGGCAACTGTCTCTATACCGGCTTCACCACGGCATATGTTAATGAATAAAGGATTTGGAGTTTCACGGCCTGGATATGTTCCGATCTTTGGTATCAGTCCATTCGTCCATAGATATGCTGTTGTAGTGTTTTGAATAAAGATTGAGCCTCTGAGTATAGGAAGAGTACTATCAGTAAAGAGCTTTAAATTGCTACTTGGTTGTATCCGCACTCCTACTAGAACAGTAGAATCACCGGCTGCTTCACTAAATCCTCTCCACTCCTCGTCGTCGAAATTAACGCGACCGTGCAAGAATATTTCCTTCGGAGGTTTTCCCATTTTGTCTTGATATGCAGTCTTTGCCATAGAAACTAATTCCCTTGCCGCATCTCTATGTAAATGAAATTGACCAGTATTAGGATTGTGCCAAGGGCCAACTGCACCCTTGAATACGAATCCGTCTCCAGAATCCAGGAACATTTGAGCTGCACAACATGCCGACCCTGTTTTGCCGCTTCGTTCTTCTTGTTTGAATACAATACCTAAATAGCAGACTCCATCGCGTATTTCACTCAATTTCCACGGACGTCCCCCAGCCTTATAGAACATAGCGGTTGATAAATACCATGCGATCTCAGACGAGAAATCAACAGGCTTACGCCATGTAGTCCTAGTATCTGGATCATAAGGTTGAAGAGTGCTCTCTTTTACAATCTGAATGGGACGAAGATTAGAAAGCAGTCGAGCTTTAAGCTGATTACGAAAGTCCGGCTGATAGTGGTAGGGCTTTGCAGCAATATTGTCCTGTTCGAATAATGAAGGGGTTGACCTAAAAGATCGTGCCGTGGACAATTTCATTTTAGAATCAACCTTTACTCGATTATCCAATACGACTACTGACTTTGGCCGACAGTAGCGGTAAAGTTCATTTGGAACTATAACGAACCAAATATCAACTTCAGTATCCTCACCAGATACAGCTCCCAAAATTAAGGATGAGTAAACATCAACAGTCTTATAAACGCGTTGGTAAATGTCATCCAGATAAATAGTAGTAAGCTTTTCATCTGGTATTACCAACTCAAGAGCGGGTTTTCCCTCAAGGCGAGTTTGAAATATTGCTTCGAAACCTGGGAAAGGTGGGCGAGCAAGGTGTGGCGATGATATTGAGATACTGCTTCGGATACTTACAAGCCACCCGCGGAATAAAGCAATACCGTTCTGTGTGCCAACAACGCCAATTCTGATGCCATATGTCTGAGCATGGTCAAGGGGTCCGAAGAGACTTAATCCATCATGTGGATCTTCCAAAGATTGATTGCATCCAAATTGCAGAAGTGGTTCTGGAATATATGTAAGATGATAATCCATCACACATCCTCCTCATCCCATTCATTAGGATATGGCTCGTCACTGTATTCGATAGGAGTAGATTCTGGCGGTTCGTATCGCACTTGACTATAAAAATCGACAGGACGGTTATCCACCTGTGCCGTGACGAATTCTCCCAAAGCCAAATCTATTGAGCCATTTTCGTTTGTTAGCCAAGAGATTACAGCTAAAAGCCTGTCTCGCCAATCATCGTTCCACCAATCCCAGCATTGCTGCCTTCGTGCTCGATGTTGCTTGTCTTTATTGTCCCAAGCTTTTGCACCATCATCAGAAAAGACTACATGTGGTTTTATTCGAAAGGTGGGCAATGGCACCAACTGAGGCCTAGCTTCTATACCGAAGTGCCAAAATCTGGTTGTTTTGCTTCCATCAATATCTGTACGATTTTTTACGCCTACAACGGCTCGACGTTTTGTCTTACCATCAGTGCCAACAAATGTGATCTTGTTTTTATCCAATTGTTTATCTCGGAAGAAGTAGCATTTTGCACCTTTAGCCAATTGATACCTTATCAATTGACGCTTACGCATTTCACGTTCCCAGCCAACTCTGAGAAGATAGATAATTGTGTTGCTGGCATGACGAGCGTCCATTATGTCTATTCCTTTCGAAAGGAACTCTTTTAGTGACATTGTTTTAGAATGATCTATTTTGATACGTGGACCAGAGGGACAGCACAAACCGTCAGCGGATGCGAAAGAGATGAGCATATTACGGTAGACCGAAACCGGATAGGGCAGATTATATAATGGAAAATCACGGTTAAGTGGTCCATTGGTAAGCTTATGGAAGTAGATGTCACTTGTTAAGTTTTCAATAGGAAACCAATTAGACAGATGATGTTGTGGTTGCGTAATGATAAACCGGTTGGCTGGAGAATGATTTCTCCACCAGGACGCGACCGTACTAGGACCGCATGACGAGTCATGGGGAACTCCGTCCTTTTCCAACTTCTCAATCAGTTTGGCCAGCCCTGTTGCCCAGCCATTCTCGAAAGGAATGGCGTTTAGACGTTTGATTTCCACATAGGTTTCACTGTGAGGCAAGTCGTCGATATGAAGCGGGATGATAAAGTCGTCTAGTCTATGGATTGATGCAGTGCTGGTGGCAACGGCTATCTCATTAAGGGTACCATTCTTATAGTTCGAGTTACGTGATAGAACGAAAATGAACTTCACACAGTGCAGTTGAATGATTTGCTGAATATCTGTCCAGAAAGTCTCGCCTCCAATCAACTGCGTTAGGTCGCACCACACCTTATATCCGTGAAGTGCTAGTTGAGTTGAAATCCAGAGCGCAAACTCATTGTCTTCAGGATTTGCATGACTTATAAATACCACATCACGGATTGCTATTGATTCGCTATCGCTACTCATACTAGGTGCCTGCTCCATGCCTAAGCTTCTCAGCAAGATAACCACACAGATATTTCAGTTTCATTAGCAAATAATGAAAAAAGAAAAAGTCGGTGAGAAACTTGTTCCCGAAACGAACTAACCTAAAATCAACAACCTCACCAGTATTCTATCCACGGTCAGTGCACTTGTCAATATTCAGAGATTCGTTTCGTACATTCATGTCATATCACAGCCTACCAAAAGGCAAATTCCGACCTATTCACTATTAGTGAACGCCTTTTAGCTGAAATATACCGGCCATGTCATTACATTTTGCCTTGGTTGTTGTCTTATAATTATGGGAGGATATTCTGGCTGATGATTAACTCTTTCGTGCTTTCACCATTTCGTGTTTTCGTGAGAGGATAGAAATGTTGATATAAAAAAAGCAGCTAACCCGTATTATGCGGGAAACGCATAATACGGGCTCCGAGAGCATTATTCACACTTCTTGTGAATAATGCGTAAAAACGAACTCCCCACGCTCAAAATCTTAGATTTCACGCTCAGTTCGTTTTAGCAAAACTCTGATTTTATCGCGTTCTTGCGCGAGTGGCCGTAGTCAGTGGAGACCGTGCGCCCTATTGCCTGAATCCTCAACCGCATGCAGGAGTGGCACTGCTCCGGGTCCTCCGATATGCAGCGCTTGTTGGGGTATATCTCATAATTCTCGCGGTATTTGAGAGGGGTATAGTTGGGCATCACGACATCCGCACCCGCCTCCAGGGCCATCTCGCGCCCCATCTCCTCTATCGAGCCGATAGCCGTCGTGGCAGGCAGCAGTGCATTCCGAGTCACTATCCGGGCAAGCGCGACCATCTTCAGAGTCATCTCGACTGTCCCGCCAAGTATGTCTGCATATGGTGTCTCAGGATGCGGTATAAAAGGCCCGATGCCGATCATATCCGGTTGGAAATCCTTGAAAAACTCAATATCATCCGCCAGATGCTCGACACTCTGACCCGGAGCGCCGACCATGCACCCCACCCCCGTCTGGTATCCTAGCTCGCGCAGCCACTTGATGCAGCGCATGCGGTTGTCATAATCGCTGTCCGGGTGGAGCTGCCGATACAGCTCGCAGTTGGCTGCCTCATGCCTGAGCAGGTATCTGTCGGCACCGGCTTCCTTCCAGAGCTTGTAATCCTCATAAGTCCTCTCGCCTACACACAGTGTGACTGCCATATCCATTGAAGACTTGATCCGGCGTACGATATCGGCAATGATCTCGCCGGTGTAGTATGGGTCCTCACCCGACTGCATCACTATGGTCCGCAGACCCTTCTCGCTCAGTCTTGCGGCAAGGTCGACTATCTCGTCCGGTGGCATTCTATAGCGGGTGACATTGTCATTTGGCGAACGTAGGCCGCAGTAATTGCACTGGCGCGTGCATATATTTGAAAACTCTACAAGTGCCCTGATCTGGACGTCATCACCGCAGCATGATTTGCGGACCTGGTCCGCGGCTTTCAAAAGGCGGTCGGTATGCTGTTTGTTGTCCAGGTTTAGCAGATAAACTATATCATCTCTGGACAAATCTCCAGACCCTATGCATTTGTCTATGATTGCATCCAAACCCATATCAGCACCTGTAAAGCCGTTATTTTGCATGATTATATTGTACGTGTTTTGTGCGGCTAAGTCGAGAAGAAATGCTCGCCGGCTTTATGGTATAATATATCGGCGATGGGGTCCGCCGTAACTGCCCGGACGGGATGATGACTCCTACAATGACCGACATTGCGGGAGGCATGTATCCAATGGCCAAGGTCTTGTGGCTGTCGCTCGCTGGCGCATGCGGCACTCTCAGCCGTTATGCCCTGTGCGAACTGGCAGGAAAACTCAAAGGCGGTCCGATCCCACTCGGGACATTTGCCGTCAATATCGCGGGCAGTTTCTTCTTCGGGCTGTTATATGCATCGGCGCAGTCCAGGCTCAATCTCAGCCACGAAACACGCACCATACTGCTCGTTGGGTTTATGGGCGCATTCACCACATTCTCCACATTCGCGTTCGATACGGCAAAGCTGCTTCACTCTCAACAGTGGCTTCATGCCTTGGGCAACGTGGCCGGACAGGTGCTGTTGGGACTGGTGGCGCTGATCGGCGGGGTGCTGGTCGGAAGAGCAATATAGGGCATATCAGGATAGCAAATAATCAATATAAAATAAGATATACTGAATCAGATGCCCTCTCCCCCAGGAGAGGGAACAGACTTATCTCAACTTACAATCAACTTATGGCCAGATGCCGGGGCAAGAATGCCCCTCGCAAGATACGTCCGGGGCAGGAATACCCCGGACGATCAGATATCTAAGAATGGTTCAAAGCAGATTCTTGGCTAATCCGAATTGCAGCTACATCTTTACAAATAAAATTCTGCAATTCGGATTACAAGCTCAGAATGACTGGTATTGAAATAATCAATACTAAATACCAATTACTAAATCAGTGGGGTTTAACCGTATAGAAGCCTGAAATCTGCTTTGATGAGTCGAACGCTATCTGCGCGTCGAGAGTGATATTCTCAAACTGGCAGGTCACAAAGACAGCATCAAAGCCCTGAATCTTGTCGGTCCTGGTCTTAATGCGGCCTTTATAGGCGCCGACCTGGGACTGTGTGACTTGCCATACCTCGGAAAGCATGGATGGTGACAGTGCAGACTTCATTTTGCTGTCCAAATAGTTGGTTGCGGCAGAGTATTCACCTTTGGAAATGTGATCGATAAACTCCTCAGCAAGAGTTTTGATGTCCTTATCATTCGCGGCAGTAATAGGAGGAGGCGGGGGCTGAGGGATATTCAGATTGGCAGCGGGAGTCTTGCCGATGCGCTCCCTTATAATATTCTCGATCTCGACTTTGCCGCCCGCTTTGGCTATCGAAAGAGGAGTGCGGCCTTTTTTATCCACAGCACAGGCGTCCGCCTTGGCATCCAGCAGTGCGACAACCACATCTTTATAACCCAATGCGGCAGCGACATGCAAGGCAGTGACGCCGTCTTTCTTTTGCGCGTTGACATCGGCCTTATCAGCAATAAGCAGCTTCACTATTGCAAGTTGACCCTTGGCGGCTGCATGGTGCAGTGGTGTCGCGCCGTCATCGTCCTTCAAATTGACTATGTTTGGATCGGCTTTAACCAGCTTTTCAACCGTGGCCACATCACCGGTCGCCGCTGCAGTGTGTATCTGGGCTGCAAATGTGCTTGTCGCTGCAAGCAGAATGAAAGTCACCACAAGTATAATTGCAAATCGCTTTAGCATCATATGTCTCCTATCTTTTGACCCATGCCGCAATATCATCTATTACTTCTTCAGAGACGTGCCCAGGTACTTCATATTCCTGCGGAGTACTTTTGCCGCTGCCTTTCATAAACAAGTGATTTAGATCGGGATAGAGCTTGAAAGTCGTATTTTTCTTACTCGATAAAGCTGATTTCCAGCGCGAGAAGTCCACAGTAGTGACCTGATAGTCCCTGCCTCCCTGTAGGATAAACATGGGCGCTGCAAGCATTTTTGCTGAGTGCGGAGGGTCGTATCCCCTCAGATCGATCCAATAACTTGGCGGCACACCGAATATCATTCCACTCGACGCACCGGCACTCTTCACCTGTGCGGCCTGCCTCTTGACTTCGTCGAGCTTGGCATTCTTTTTGGACTCGAGAGTGTTTTTGTCGAGAGAGAGCAGGTAGGTCATCTGCTCGACGATTACATCCTCCAACGGTCTGGTGCAGCCAGCCAGTGAGATGAGCCCGGCTATCTTTGGGTCCCTTGCGCCGATCCTTGGAATGAGCATGCCGCCCAGACTGTGACCCAGGACGTATATTCTCCCAGCATCGATCCCATTTGTCTTTCTGAGAAGAGATACGGCTGCCAGGGCATCGTCGATCACCTCCTCCTTTACAGTCAAGTCCTTTATTTTGGCCATATCGGCCGGGTGTGCTTTCGTTCTCTTGTCATAGCGCAGGGCGGCTATGCCACTTGAGGCCAGACCCTGCGCAATGTCCTTGAACGGCTTGTTTGAACCTATCGTCTCATCACGGTCGTTGGGACCGGACCCATGCACCAATACAACCGCGGGAAATGGACCTTTGCCGCCGGGCATGGCAAGTATACCCGGCAGCTTCCATTCAGCTGATCTGACAATTACATCCTGCTCCCTAAATCTTCCGGGTTTGACATAGGCCGGAGTCTTGAACGCATCGTCATTAGGAGTCGGCACAATCCACAGCCCGCTTATCCTGCCCTCGCTGTCGAATACGACTTTAAGATCAGTTTTGTACCTCTCGAACTGGCAGGTTACGTATACTACGTCATAGGCTCCCAGTTTGTCTTTGCGCATCCGCACTTGATTCTTGAACGGACCATATTGTGCGACCAGCGAATCCCATATCTCCTTGAGCCTGTCGGGAGAAGCAGCGGCCTTCATTTGTGGATCGAAATTGCCGGTGGCGGCTGTGAAATCGCCTTTTGCAAGCTGCGAGACGAACTCTTTTGCCGAAACTGATTGCTTATCCTGGGCACAGCCGCTGATGGCACAAGTCAGGAAGATCAACATCGCAATCGCTAGATTTTTCATTAAGCAGACCTCCTTTATGGGTTGAGTAATATGTTCGCACTGCATGCTTGTGATCCTGCCAGAATTTCTCACTTTTTGACTGACAATATTACGCTATTTAGCTAAATATCTAAATTATCTTACCCCGCAAAATTAGGTCTGTCAACACCTATTTCAATCGACTATGAATATCCGCTTCGGACAGACCCGTTATTCTTATCACCTTCTCACGGCTCTTTTCACCCGATATAAGCTCGATCTGGCTCTTTCTGATCTTCAATGCGTCGGCCATAAACTTCACGATTGCTGCGTTGGCTGCGCCCTCGACTGGCGGCGCAGTGATTTTTATGCACAAAATGTCATCACGCCAGCCGGTGATCTCATTCTTGGAGCCGCGCGGGATTACATGGAGCTTGAGAGTTGTATCGGGCATGGTGAGTATCTCCTTGAATGTGTCCGGCATATAGTTTACCATGGTTGAGCCTACTGCGTGACATGCGAAACAGTTTACGAAAGCAAATAAGGCTCGGCAGGAGCCTCGCCCTCCCGGCATGGTCGTCGTCAACGCGGGAATGACATAGGCTGACTCACTTCTCTAATAAGGAATGCACCCTAGAACGCGGCTTGACTGACGGCTGACAGGGTAGGATAATTAGTGCTGAGGTGGATTAATTGGGAGAATCAAGGGCACATAAAAGGCAAGTTAAGAAAGCTCTGAAGGATGGGCAGCTTCAGACTGCACTCGAACGTGCGGCTGTGACATACGATAAGGCTCGCGTCGAGGTGATGAAAGACTTCGATGCCGCTGGGTCACAAAGTGAAGTCCGTGCGCTTAAAGAGCGATGCGTGAGTAATATAGATGACCTCTTTACTAGGTTCAAAAAAAGCGCTGAAGGTGTGTCGGCTGTTGTACATGAGGCTGTTGACGGCGCGGAGGCTGTGCGGATCGTGCTCGAATTGGCACGTGAGCATGGGGTCAGGAAGATCGTCAAGTCCAAGTCGATGCTCACAGAAGAGATCGAACTCAACCCAAGACTCCAGGAAGCAGGGATCGACGTCACTGAGACTGACCTGGGCGAATGGATCATCCAGCTCGCCAAAGAAAAGCCCTCGCATTTCACACAGCCCGCAGTTCACAAGACCCGAGAACAGATTGCAGAGCTTTTCTCGAAAGTGACTGGTGAGCATCAGGATGCGGATGTGCGCAAACTCGTAGATGTGGCGAGAGTGCAGCTTCGCAAAGCCTTCATCGAAGCGGATATGGGCATCACAGGCGCAAATATAGCCATTGCCGAGACGGGCGGGATCGTATTGGTCACCAATGAAGGCAATGGTCGGCTGGTCTCCACGCTGCCGCCGATACATGTCGCGATTGTCGGATATGAGAAGCTGGTCGAGACTATGGACGACGCGAACGCCATCCTCAAGACACTATCAAAAAACGGCACGGCTCAAAAGCAGACGGCTTATGTCTCGTTCATAACCGGACCCAGCCGCACCACAGATATCGAAAAGACTCTCGCACTTGGAGTCCATGGTCCCAGGGAGCTGCATATAATCTTTGTAGACAATGGTAGAAAGGCTATGGCTGCAGACGAGACCTGCAGGGAGGCGCTTTATTGCATCAAATGCGGCGCATGCCTGAATATGTGCCCCGCGTATAACTCCATAGGTGGACATGCTTACGGCAACGCTTATATGGGTGGGATCGGGTCGGTGCTGACTGCATTTCACCGCGATTTGGATTCGACTCAAGACACTATCGGACTCTGCACGGGATGTGGTTACTGCACGAGTATATGCCCGTCCAAGATCGACACACCATCCATGGTGCTTGAACTGAGAAAGCGGCTGGTCGATAAACATGGGTTGAACGCCACTTCTCAAATCCCAATGACTATGCTCAAGCAGCCAGATAAGTTCATATCAGTTCTTGCGATGGCGCGAAGTATGCAAGTGCCGTTTGTCGGCGGAGACGGACTGCTCAAGGACTTCCCCATCGGCTTTGCGCTTGGAACTTCGAGGAAGATGCCCGGTCTTGCAAAGCAGTTTTTAAGAGAGATATTGCCGGAGGAATCGTCCAAGTCGGGAAAGATGAGTGTCGGGCTCTATGCAGGATGCATGCTCGACTTTGTCTACCCAGATATCGGACAGGCCATATGGAATGTGCTGGGTAAGAGTGACGTGAGGACTTTCTTCCCACATTCTCAATGCTGCTGTGGAGCACCGGCGTTTTATATAGGCGACCAGAAAACTGCCAAGGAGCTTGCCATCAGCAATATTGCAGCGATGGAGATCGGATCGCCCGAATATATCGTGACCGGATGCCCGACATGCGCGATTATGCTCAAGGAAAAGTATCCAGAGCTTTTGGCGGGTACCGAATGGGAAGAACGTGCGAAGGCTCTATTGGATAAGGTATATGACTTTTCGTCATTTGCGATCCAGATACTTGGGCTCAAGATAGAAAAGAAGCTCGACGGCAAGTTGACATATCACGATCCATGTCACCAGGTGAGGGGACTTGGCACATCCATCTGCTCAAGAGAGCTGATAAAAAGCACGGGGATGGAGATTGTCGAGATGGAGAAGGCCGACCAGTGCTGCGGGTTTGCAGGCAGTTACGCCGTCAAGCAGTCGGGAATATCCTCGGCAATACTCGATCGCAAAATTAAATGTATAGAAGAGACCGGCGCGAAAACGCTTGTCACGGACTGCCCTGGATGCATTATGCAGATACGGGGCGGGTTGGCTGCGCGAGGCAGTGGAGTTAAAGTGTGTCACAGCGCGCAGATAATCGAGGGGATAATCGACTAGCATGGCCTACATCGACCTGAGGGATTATATAAAGCGTCTGGAAAAGTGCGGCGAACTCGTGCGGATAAAGCATAAAGTCAGCCCGAAGCTCGAAATCACTGAGATTGCGGACAGGACCGTCAAATCCGGCGGACCGGCACTGCTGTTTGAAAATGTAGAAGGCTCAGACCTGCCGGTGCTCATAAATCATTACGGCAGTATGCGCAGGATGGCTATGGCTCTGGGAGTCGAGAGCCTGGATGATATAGGCGATGAGATTGTAAATTTGATCCAGACTGATGCGCCCGGCGGGCTGATAGATAAAGTTATGATGCTGCCAAAGCTCGCAAAACTGTCATCGGCTTTTCCGAAAACGGTGAACAAAGCACCATGCCAGGAAGTCGTGCGGACGGGCGAAGACGCAAGTCTCGCATTTATGCCTATCCTCACGTGCTGGCCGGGGGACGGCGGACCGTTTATTACACTGCCGATGGTATTCACAAAGGACCTTGATACCGGCAAGCGTAATGTCGGGATGTACCGGATGCATGTGTATGATGACAAGACGACTGGCATGCACTGGCACATTCACAAGGTTGGAGCAAAGCACTTTGCAAAATACGAGAAGCGAGGCGAAAGAATGCCGGTGGCTGTCGCGCTCGGCGGCGACCCGGCAATCACTTACGCCGCTACTGCTCCTGTGCCAGAGGATTTCGATGAGATGATATTCGCGGGGTTCCTGCGCAAGTCTCCGGTCGAGATGGTGCAGTGCAAAACAATCGATATGCAGGTTCCGGCACACTCGGAGATTGTGCTGGAAGGTTATGTGGAGCCGGGCAAACGAAGGATTGAAGGACCGTTCGGCGACCACACCGGTTATTATTCACCCGCGGATGAGTATCCGGTATTTCACCTTACATGTATAACTCACCGCAAGAACCCAATCTACCCAGCGACTATTGTAGGCAAGCCGCCTATGGAAGACTGCTTTATCGGCAAGGCAACCGAAAGAATTTTTCTGCCGCTTATAAAAACACAGATTCCAGAAATTGTGGACATGAACCTGCCGGTGGAGGGAATATTTCACAACATAGCACTGGTCTCGATCAGCAAGCGGTATCCTTTGCAGGCAAGGAAAGTCGTGAATGCTCTGTGGGGGCTTGGGCAGATGGCGCTGACTAAGATTGTTATAGTTTTTGATGAAAACGTGGACGTGCAGGATATAAGTGAGGCCATATGGAGGCTTGGGAGCAATATCGACCCGCAGAGGGATGTGTTCTTTACCGAGGGTCCGGTGGATGTGCTCGACCATGCCGCTCCGCAGGCTCTGTTCGGCTCCAAGATGGGTATAGACGCCACAAAAAAGATGGAGGGCGAAAAGCACATCAGACCCTGGCCGGATGATATCGTGATGAGCCGTGAGGTGATAGAGAAGATCGACAGCATATGGAAGGAACTGGGGATTGGATAAAGCCAAACGAATTATGGTCGCCATATCGGGAGCAAGCGGAGCTATATACGCTCGAAGACTACTGGAAGTGCTGCCTTCACTCTATGACATCATATATCTTACTGCATCAGATAACGCTCTGGGGATCATAAAAGACGAACTGGGCTATGATGGCCTCGCTGAAATGATTCCGCAAGAAAACATGCGTAAGTTTTTGCCATTAAGTTGCACAGACTTGTCTGCACCCACTGCCAGCGGATCGCATGAATATGATGGGCTTATCGTGATTCCATGCTCTATGGGCGTAATTGGGAGAATTGCGTCGGGTGTCTCCAACGACCTGGTGACCCGCGCTGCGGATGTCTGTCTGAAGGAAAAAAGAAAACTGGTGCTGGTGGCAAGAGAAACTCCACTGAGTCTGATTCATTTGCGAAATATGACCTCTCTGGCTGAAGCCGGAGCAACAATACTGCCCGCAGTTCCAGCATTCTACAATAGGCCGAGGAGTATAGACGAGCTTGTGGACTTTGTGGTCGACCGTGTCTTGAGAGCCATAGGCGCAGACGTGCATCTTATTGACGGATGGGGCGAATAAGTGAAATCAGCAATTGCAGTGCCATTCCGCAAGCTCGGGATCATACTCGAGATGATTAAATTCGAGCATACAGTGTTCGCCTTGCCCTTTGCTTTGTCATCGGCCATCATTGCGGCAAACGGAATCCCGGAATGGCGCACGTTGGGATGGATATTGGTCGCGATGGTGGGAGCGAGAAGCACGGCTATGACATTCAACCGCATAGCCGATGCAAAAATAGATGCTAAAAACCCCAGGACCGCTTCACGCGCAATACCCAGCGGCATCGTCTCTGTTGGGGCGGCATGGGTATTTACTATTGTGTCAGCGGCTCTGCTTGTGGTCGCGGCTTATATGCTTAACCCGCTCGCGTTCGTTCTATCACCTGTGGCTATAGCAGCGGTGGTTATATACTCGTACACGAAACGATTCACCAGTCTCTCACACCTGTGGCTGGGGCTGTGTCTCGGGATAGCGCCGGTGGGTGCATGGATTGCAGTAACCGGGAAGCTCCAATTCGCGCCCATGGTGCTCAGTGCGGGTGTGATTGCATGGACCGCCGGGTTCGACATTATCTATTCACTGCAGGATATCGAGTTCGACAAAAAAATGGGACTATTTTCTCTGCCGTCTCGGCTGGGCGCGAGTAGAGCACTGCTGGTATCCAGGCTGCTGCATGCGTCGATGGTCATCATGCTCATCTGGTTCGGCATGCTCACTGGAAGAGGCTGGATCTATTTTGCGGGCGCGGGGTTGGTGGCGCTATTTTTAATATATGAGCAGAGTATGGTGTCGCCAAAAGATATCAGCCGGGTCAACGCGGCGTTCTTTACTATGAACGGGTGCGTAAGTATGGCTCTGCTCGGGTTCGTAATGGTGGATGTGCTTACGTGATGGACAAGATAATAGGCATCTGCGTAAGCAAAGCCATGCTCACGTTTATTTTGATGGATGTGCATATATGATTGATGAAATTATCGGCGGCAGCGATGTCGCGGGCGTGCTGCAAAAAGCACTGAACGGCGAAAGGCTAAATGTTGAAGATGGCGTGCGGCTCTTTGGATCGAATGACGTGCATGCAATCGGAGCTGCCGCAAATGAGATCAGGCTGAGGATCAATGGTGATCGGACGTATTACATTGTCAACCGTCACATAAACTACACCGATATCTGCAAGAACCGGTGCAAGTTTTGTGCATACTCGCGCAATGAGGGAGATGAATGCGCATATGCAATGAGCGTGGCGGAGGTGCTCGAGCGCGCACAGGAGTATTACGAGCAGATCAGGTTTACTGAGCTGCATATTGTCGGCGGGCTGCACCCCACCCTGCCTTTTTCATACTATACGGATATGCTGGGCACACTCAAATCGCATTTCCCGGAGGTTCATATTCAGGCGTTTACAGCCGTGGAGATTGCGCATTTGGCAGATATTTCAGGCATGAGTGTGCACGACGTCCTCATCGCACTCAAAGATGCCGGGCTCGGATCGATTCCCGGAGGAGGCGCTGAAATTTTCAACCCGAGAGTGCGGGGAATAGTTTGCCCGGAGAAGATGCCTGCCGAGAAGTGGCTCTCCATCATGCGCCAGGCGCACAATCTCGGGATCAAGAGCAATTCGACTATGCTTTACGGGCATGTGGAAACAGACCGTGAGAGGGTCGAGCATATGCTCACTTTGCGTGATCTGCAGGACGAGACTGGCGGATTTATGACATTTATCCCTCTCAGGTATCACACTGAAAATACTCGGCTGGGTGAGGTCGCCAAGCCCATGAGCGTAAAGGATCACCTCAAGCTATATGCAGTCTCGCGGCTGATGATTGACAATATCGACCACATCAAGGTTTTCTGGATAATGCTCGGGCTAAAACTGGCGCAGGTCGCTCTGAGCTATGGCTCGGACGACATAGACGGCACTGTGATCGAAGAAAAAATCACACACCGCGCAGGAGCGACGACACCGCAGGCAATGACTGTCGCCAGTCTGCGCCGGATGATCGAAGAGACAGGCACTGTGCCGGTGGAGCGCGACACAGTATATAATGAGGTAATCAGGGATGAAACTGGGATGTTTGCCATATCTTAATGTCAGGCCGCTGGTGCATTCGCTGGAAAACGGTGAGCTGCCTGACGGTTGGGAACTGGCATACGCCCCACCCTCCCAGCTTGCCAAAATGCTGGCTGCAGAGGAGATCGCTGCAGCGCCTGTGTCTGTTTTCGCAACTTTTCTCTACCCGAATTTTAGCATCTGCCCCGGAATATGCATTGCTGCTGACGGGCCGGTCAAGAGCGTGCTTTTACTGTCTAAGAAAGAGCCAAAAGACATAGACACAGTTGCACTGGATACAAGCAGTCTGTCCGGAGCGAATATGCTCAAAATTGTTCTTAAAGAAAACTATGGCATGGAGCCTGACTTTATCCGGGTGCCGCCGGACCCGGTATCGCATATGCTGGATGTATGCGACGCCGCAATGGTGATAGGTGACCCGGCTATGCTCTACCCAAAAGACGGGCTGTTTGTGATGGACCTGGCGGCTGAATGGAAGAAGCTCACAAATCTGCCTGCAGTATTTGCTGTCTGGGCAGGCAAGAGAATAACGCCCGAACTTGTCGATATACTGCACGACGCAAAGACAAAAGGAATGGCAAAAGTTCACCAGATTGCGATGGAAGAATCCAAGCGGCTGGGACTGCCGTTTGAAGTGTGCGATGAGTATCTATCAAAGATCATACATTACGATATGGGCAAGAGCGAAGCTGAGAGCATCAAGACATTTCACAAAAAGGCTGTGGAGCATGGGTTGGTGGAAGTATGATGAACATGCATGACGGCCTTACGCTGTTTCACATGCCACTGCCCGAGCTGCTGTGGAAGGCTGGATGCACATGTGAGCGTATGCATCCAGACAGGCTCAGGACATACGTTATTGACCGCAATATCAACTACACTAATATATGCGTTTCAGGCTGCAAGTTCTGTGCGTTCTACAAAAAACCGGGTGACCCCGAAGGGTATGTACTGACGGACGATCAGATACTTGAAAAGATACGCGAAGCCGTCGAACTGGGGGCTACTCAAATTCTGATGCAGGGAGGTCTGCACCCTGACATTAAGATAGACTGTTTCGAGGCGCTGTTTGCGAAGATCAAGGATCGGTTTGACATACAACTTCACAGTCTCTCCGCACCTGAAATCGTGCATATAGCCGATATCTCCGGCCTGAGTATAGAAACGACACTCGGCAGGCTCCATGACGCGGGTCTCGACTCTCTGCCTGGGGGCGGGGCTGAGATGCTGGTGGACGAAGTGAGGACAGCCATTAGCCCGAAAAAGTGCTCGTGCGATCAGTGGATGGATGTGATGAGAACCGCCACAAAGATCGGCATGCGCGCGACTGCGACTATGGTATTCGGCATGGGTGAAACACTTGCGGACAGGGTCTATCATATGGATAAAATCAGAGCTTTGCAAGAAGAGACAGGAGTCTTTACTGCGTTTATCCCATGGCCGTTTCAGCCGGGCAACTCTGAACTGGACATGCCGGCGGCGGGTGCTCATGATTACCTGCGGACACTGGCTGTCGCGCGGATGTATATAGACAATGTGGAGAATGTGCAGGCGTCATGGGTCACGCAGGGCAGTGAGATTGCTCAGTTGGCCATAAGTTCCGGCGCGAACGATATCGGCAGCACGATGATAGAAGAAAATGTTGTGGCTGCGGCGGGATGCCGACACAGGATGAATGAGTCTGAGATCATTGAACTGATCCATCGGGCTGGATATGATGCGGCTCAGAGGACAACTGGGTATGAACTGGTGAAAGTGCACCTGAAATAATCAATACAAAATATCAAATACTAAATCAGCTTCGCCCTCACCCCAAGGAGAGGGAATAAGATCAGCATTCGCTCTGGGCATCTTCGCCCAACACCTTGCGGTTACCAAAATATCAAAGAATGGTTCACAGCAGATTCCTCGTCGTTCCTCCTCGGAATGACAAATGCGTTATGTTATCTCTTGCTTTTCTGTTATGTCAGCGAGAGGTCGGAGGCAAGAATGCCCATCATAAGTGCGTCCGGGGCAGGAATACCCCGGACGATCAGTAAGGTAGGTTGTGCCATTACCTTAAAGCAACCAACAAATCATTGTGTTTTGCCATTTCAGCTTATATTTGTCATTTCCGCGAAAGCGGAAATCCAGACATCTAAACTATATTATATAGTGCAGTTTTCTGGATTCCCGATCAGGTCGGGAATGACATGGTTGCACACCAGCAAAATAATCAATACAAAATCTAAAACACTAAATAAAAAAGGCCCCGGCTGAGCGGGGCTGTTTATGTTTATTTTGGGATATGACTTTCTACTTTCTGCGTTTCCACGGCCTGAGAATAATACCGCCGATGCCTGTCATCAGAGCCAGCATAGAACTCGGTTCGGGAACAGGCGGAGGAGGAACCGCGCCAAGAACACCACTGCCAGATGGTATGAAACCGCATTCCGGTGAGCTGCTCTGAGTCTTGTAAACCACACAAGTCGCAGGCGCATTTGCCTGGGTGCTTGCAACCTGTGCCAATGGTGCTGTTTGAGCAGGCTGGATTTCATATGCCTGAACACTGTAATCAACCGGCGCTGATTCTACAGGTCCAGGTGTGATTTCAAAATTAGGCTCACTCGCAAGCTCGAGTGGCTCTTGTAGGACTTGCTCGGCAATAACCGGTTCGCCAGCAGGCAATATATCTTCTATGCCGGCAAAAGCAGGAGCAAGACAGATGACTATCGTAATAATTGTAATGAGAATAGTGCGCATATTTTTCCCTCCAGACACAATGAAAGGCTGCAAGAATCGTGCCAAAGAACAAACTTAGCAAAAACTTTGCAATAATAGCAGGTAGCCAAGGGTATAAAATGATAAAATCATTGGGTCGGAGCCTGTATATCGACCCGATAAAGACACCGTTCGGCGAATCTGCTCCAATACGCGAAGTTACCAAAAACGGAACGAAAGTATTCATCTTGTCGCGGCATGGCGAGACCGGATACCAAATATCAGCGCCGTTCGTAAACTATAGAGCCAATATATGGGCACTTAAAGAACTCGGCGTGGAAAGGATAATCTCATGGTCGGGACCGGGAGCTATCGATCCGTCCATACCCATTGGAGAACTATTGGTCCTCGGCGATATTATCGATGAAACAAAGGGACGATCATGCACCTTTTATGAAAGACTGGGGATCGGGTTCATCAGGCAAAACCCCGTCTTTTGTCCCGAATTGGCTGCAAGACTTGCACAAGCCATTGTAGCCCGACAGGGACACTGCCGCACAGACGATATATATGCGTGCACGCAGGGCCCAAGGCTCGAAACACGCGCGGAGATCAAAAAATTCGCATCATATGGTGCAACATTGGTCGGAATGACACTCGTGCCGGAAGCATTCCTTGCCAGAGAACTTGAAATGTGCTACTGTCCGGTCTGTTACATTACTAACTACGCCGAGGGGATCGTCGAGCGTTCCTACGAACCCGGTGAACTCTTCGAGGGATTGCTCTCTGGTGAAGAGAAGGCAAAAGTGGACGCGGCTGTCGATGCGCTGCCGGGTATAGTCATTGAGGCACTCACATCCGTACCCGATGAGCGGGAATGCAAATGCCACCTGGCTATGGAGCGTTACAGACGACAGGGAACCATAGGCGAAGACTGGCACAGTTGGATTTAGTATTTGAGATTTTAGATTTTATATTGGGTGGATCATTTTATGAATGTGCTTATTACAAATGATGACGGGATACACGCCGAAGGGCTTTTTGCACTCAAAACTGCTTTCGATAAGATCGCAAGTGTACATGTCGTTGCACCGGACCGGCCAAGGAGTGCTTGCGGTCACTCCATAACACTGCACAAACCACTGCGCGCCGACAAAGTCAAACTGCGTGACGGCAGCACGGCATTTGCCAGCAATGGAACACCGTCAGACTGCGTGAGCCTTGGGCTGCTTGGTATTGTTGAAGAAAAAATCGACCTCGTTATCTCAGGGATCAATAAAGGTCCCAACCTGGGATGGGACTTGACATACTCCGGGACAGTCTCGGCCGCAATGGAAGGAGCTATCTCAGGAGTTCCGTCTATGGCTGTGTCTGTCGCAACACATGAGTCTGACGTAAACTACTTGACAGCTGCGCGACTGACCGTTCAAATTGCGCGAATTCTCCAAGAACATAAACTGCCGGAAAGCACACTGCTCAATATTAATGTGCCGTCGGTGGACTTGGAAATCAAGGGAATTAGAATCACCAGAGCTGGTAAACGCAGATATATGGGAAGCCTGGAAAAAAGGTCCGACCCAACAGGAAGAGACTACTATTGGCTCGGCGGCGAACAGCCCATCGACAGCCTGGATGAGGGGACCGACGTCAAGGCTATTGCAGACGATTACATCTCCATTACGCCCGTCCATCTTGATCTTACTGATTATGCGGCGCTTGAATCGATCCGAGCATGGGGTCTGGACAGTATTGATGTGAATGGGGCTATGTAGAACACGTTGTGGTGGCTTTGTTATACATTAGGCTTGCAAACCTGGACATGCTGCATCTGTCTCCGACTTGGATAGCCGAAACATGGCAAAAAATCGGCTCATGGAGAATCGAGATGGCTGACATGTATAAGTCCTTTGGAAAAACTAGGCTATCCTCAAGCATACGCAATATCAGCTTGTTATAGTTCTAACTGATTTCTTGTGCACAAGTTATCCACAGGAGTTGATAACTCTGCTCGCGTGTAAGCTGAATACGTAATCATATACAACATGGTTAATGAGACACGACTAAACCAATCTGTTATGAAGTGGGTCGGGGGCAGGAATACCCCCGACCATCAACTGTAACTGTATTGCATTGTTAAGAGCAGATTCCTTGTCGTTCATCCACGGAACAACTGGAATTGAGACACTACCCTGCTTGTTGATCCGATCAAAATAACCAATACAAAATACGATATGCAAAATTTAGATGCTCTGTTGACATTTCCTGATTGCATGGTATACTTCAAATACAAGTAATGCTGTAGCATATATTGTAACGAAGGGGGTTTGCATTTTGAGAAGGGTCAAGGGGTTTACATTAATTGAGCTACTGGTCGTAATCGCAATTATCGCAATACTCGCTGCGATACTTTTTCCGGTTTTCACAGGCGCGAAAGCGAAAGGAAAACAGGCAGCATGTCTGAATAACGTGAAACAACTGGCTACGGCATATACAATCTATTGTGATAATTATGATGGGAAACTTTGTCCTTACGCAACGCCAGGTGCGGGACAGTGGAATCCGAATTGGCATTATTGGATGGAAAACATTATGCCATACGTGAGAAATTATAAAGTATTTGAATGCGCAGCAAGGCCAATGGGCAAATATTCTGATTATAACGGTACATACTGGTACAAATTTATAGGCTATGGCATCAACTATTACTATCTGGCAAGTAATATCGAAGGACAACCGGGCTATGTGCCGACAGGATTCGTTGCAAGCACCGTCAAGAACCCAGCCAAAACTGTATTCCTGGTCGACTCTATTGGCCGCACTGTGCAGAGCGGCGATGTACCAACTGATGGGCCTTACACATATAATGGACAAAGCTGTATCTACAGCGATATTGCTACACCTAAAAAGCTGCCGAATGAATATATAGTTTCCGATTGTCACAATGGAGGAGCTATTGTGGCATGGTGCGATGGGCATGCCTCGTGGATGAAAAAAACCAAGCTCTGCAAGGATACTTCACTCTGGGATTTGTATTGATGGAGCATACCGTTTGTCTTAAGATAACAAACGAAATACAAAGTAATCTTTCGGCGGCCAAGTGCCGCCGAATGCTTGTGGGACCCGGAGTGAACCAGCCGGACCCATTTCCGGGATATAACGGGTTTGTGGGATGGGAAGCGGTGATCAGACTCAAAAATGGAACATGGCTGGTTACATTCAACGCAGGCTACTGGCATGCTTCCCCAAGAGTTCAACCTATATATGAAAATGCGCTGCCATGGGTAGTTGAAGCCCCTACAGGCGGAAGGGCAATGATTATCAAGTCCGAAGATGAGGGAGTGACTTGGAGCAAGCCTGAGACACTGGTTGACACTCCTGACGATGATCGCCACCCATGCATCTATGAAGCGGCGGATGGAACTCTTATCTGCACATTCTTTACATATGGAGAGGATCGGGACAGAGAAGGCGAAGTCGCAAAAAGCAGCGCTATGACATATACGATGCGCTCATTTGACGGCGGCAGGACATGGACTGAGCCAGAGCGTATGGACACCGGTTTCACTAGAGATGCGACTGACGGACCGATTATCGCACTAAATGACGGCTCACTTTTGCTGGCGATATACGGCAAAGACGAGGGCAAGGACGAACATTACAAACTGGCCATCATGCGATCCACTGACGTTGGGCTCACATGGAAAAGGATAGCGGTGGTCGAAGCGGACCACACGCTTGAAGAGCCGGGCATTGCACAACTGCCGGACGGACATCTGGTTATGATCGCACGCCCTTATGCCGATGTGTGTTTTTCGGATGATGGGGGATATACGTGGACAAAACCCGCGCCTCTTTGCATGGGTAAGCTCGGAATATTCGCATGCAATCTGCTGTGTCTGGATAATGGCGTACTGATCTGCACACATGGCAATTACGCCACGCACGGCGGAGTATATGCAATACTCAGCGCAGACGGTGGACACACATGGCTTTCGCCGTCAAAGAAATACGGGTTCAGCGTGGATCCGGACGTCTATGGCTATACGCAGCCGATGCTGCTGCCGGATGGATCGATATTTGCCGTTTATCTGGATAACCAGGGAATCAGAATGGACCAGATTAGGCGCGAAGCGGTCTGGGGTGTGCGAATGCGGGTGCGAGAAGACCTAAGCGGGATTGAAATGCTTCCAGCACCTGGCGTAGACATAGCGTAATTGCTATAATATCTCAGCGGTTTTTATCGTATGACAGAGTTCAGTTATCCCGGAATTTTCGGCTCAGCAGGAGCTTCGCCCTCCCAATAATGAGCTTTGTCGAAAAGGGCGAGCTTCCTACCAAGCCAATTTGCTCCCGAAAAACGGAACTGCTTTTGTCGCATAGGCTCAGACGTGCTTGATGCGTACATGTGGATTAGTGTAAAGAATGACTGTGAAAAAATTTCATGCTGATGTGGTTGTGGCGGGAGGAGGACTGGCCGGCACATTCGCGGCTATAAGCGCTGCCCGGCTGGGATGCAAGAGCGTCCTGATACAGGATAGATCAGTATTGGGCGGAAACGCTTCCAGTGAAATATTGATCGGCATCGGCGGGGCGGATTTCTCCGGCAAAGGTCTGATTCGATATGCTCGTGAGACCGGGCTTATGGGCGAGTTTGCACTGGAACTGCTGCATCGCTCAAAAAGCGCTCTCGGAAGTCTGCCTCTTCGCAGTATGATTCTCTGGGAGATGGCAAAGCGCGAAAAAAATCTTGAGCTGCTGCTTAATGCGTCTGTTCGCGACGTCATTTTGGACAAGGATGGCGCAATTACGGCCATCAGAGCGTCGCAGATGACTAACGAAAAAGAACTTATGGTCTCGGGTAAGCTGTTTGTGGACTGCACAGGCCATGGCAGCCTGGGAGCGCTTGCCGGAGCCGAGTTCAGGATGGGTCGAGAAGCGCGCGACGAATTCGACGAATCGCTTGCGCCGGAATCCGCCGACAACTGCACAATGGGAGACTCGCTCTATTTCAGAGCACAAAACCTTGGCAGGCCGGTCCAGTTTACTGCCCCGGAATGGGCGAAAAAGTTTCCGACGGACGAGAGTCTTCCGTTTCGTCACCCGGAGCTTGAAATATTCGATCCTGAAACAGGCGAAATGTTCGGGTTCTGGTGGTTTGAATACGGCGGCATGCTCGATGTGATCGAGGGCGCCGAAAATATATATGACGAGCTGATGGCTGTAGTATACGGCGTGTGGGACCACATGAAAAATTCCGGTGACCATGGCGTCGCTGACTATGAATTGACCTGGGTCAGCCCTATCATTGCTACAAGAGAGAGCAGACGCCTTATCGGCGACTATACAATAACTCAAAACGATATAAGGGACGCGGTGGCGTTCGATGATCGGGTCGCATATGGGGGCTGGCCTATAGATATACACCCGCCGGAGGGTATGTATTCAAAAGAGCCGCCATGCGTTCAGGACCCTGTGGCTGCTCCGTGCAGCGTGCCGCTTAGGGCGCTGTACTCGAAAAATGTGCCTAATCTGCTCTTTGCAGGGCGTGACATAAGCGCCACACACGTGGCTCTCGGGTCACTGAGGGTGATGGCGACCTGCGCAGTGATGGGTCAGGCTGTGGGGACTGCCGCGGCGCTGTGCTCGAAATATGGCACTGTGCCGGGAAAACTGGGGCAGGATCATATACGCGAGCTGCAGCAGCAGTTGCTTGATGATGACTGCTATATCGTGGGGCTGCCTAAGAACAATGCCGGCAATTTGGTTGCAGATGCATCGATTATAACTTCGAGTGAGGCTGCTCTTGAAGTTACGGGCACCGATGAATGGCATGAGCTGTCGAGCGGAATAGCTCAGATGTTTCCCGTGAGCGGATCAAAGGTGGGCAAAGTCGGCTTCTATATGGTGTCTGAGCTTGACCATCCGGTTACGATCGAAGCGGGTCTGCGGAGAGCAAACACTATAAACGATTTCAGCAGCCGGTCGGATATTGCAACGGCGTCGGCGACAATGTGCGTCCGGGGCAAGAATACCCCGGACGATCAGGGTGCAGTATGGGTCGAATTCGAATTCAATGCGGATGTCGAGCCTGGAAAGCTCTATTGGGTGCATCTGCCTGCCGTGCCCGGTGTGTATTGCGCGGTGCATTCGTCCAGAGTATTCGCCACCAACAGGGCAAGCCTTGAGCATGCAGACGAAATCAAGTGGAGATCAATGCCGAGGGGAACATTCGTGTTCAACCTGTCGCCGCAGTCGCGGCCATATGGCGGGTCGAATTTGCGAACGGGAATAAACAGGCCCGAAAAATGGACGAACTGCTGGGTATCGGACCCGAACCAGGCTCTGCCGCAGTCGATAGAGATAGAATTCGACCGAGTCCGAACCATAAATAAAGTCAGCCTGGTATTCGACCCTGATCTCGACCAGAATATATATTGGCCGCCGCCATATGGAATCCTTGGATCGGGAATGGTCGAGACAATGGTGAGAGATTATAAAATATGGATCTATGACGGATCGACATGGACGAAAAAAACGGCTGTGACCGGCAATTATCAGCGCTGCAGATCGCATGAATTTGACGCCGTGGCCGCAAGGCGAATCAAAATCGATTGCCTGGCAACTTACGGCTCAGCGTCAGCAAGAATATATGAATTACAGGCATTTGGACCTGAGGAATAAGGAGAACGATATGAAAAACAGTAAAGTCCTGCGGAAATTGAGGGCAGGTGAAATAGTAAGCTGCGTCAAACTGAACCTGGACAGCTCCAGAGCCGCTGAGATGGCCGCTATGGCTGGTTTCGACTGCCTGTGGCTGTGTATGGAGCACGTTCCGAATGATCTGGCATTGATTGAAAGACAAATACTAGCCGCAAAAGCATATGATGCAGACACAATGGTCAGAGTCCCCCGAGGCTGCTACAGTGATTACATAAGACCACTCGAGCTGGATGCGACCGGGATAATGGTCCCCCATATTATGAGCCTTGAAGACGCGAAAAATGTGGTGAGAATGACCAGATTCTTCCCTATCGGCAGACGTCCTATCGACGGAGGTAACTCGGATGGGGACTTCTGCGCGGCTGAGATGGTCGAATACATGGAATTCGCCAACAGGGAGAGGTTTATCACTGTCCAGATAGAGGACCCGGAACCGCTCGATGACTTGGATGCGATAGCCGCGCTCGACGGAATAGACATGCTCTTTTTCGGGCCTGCAGACTTCAGCCAGGGGATTGGAGCGCCCGGGCAATGGAACGACGAGAGAATAATTGAAACCCGCAAACGGGTTGCTCAAGCAGCCACAAAACATGGCAAATTCGCAGGCACTACGGGTAATGTCAATAACATAGAAGAACTCGTTGACCTGGGATACACATTCCTGCCGATGGGATCGGATGTCAGAACGCTTACCGGATTCTTCAACGATACCGCATTCAAATTTGCTCAGACAGCTAAAAAACTGGGCAAAGAAATGGTTTCATAACCCAGATGTTTGTGGCTCGGCAGGAGCCTCGCCCTCCCAACAGCGCAATCAAGGTTTCGTAACCTGAATAATTGACATCGAAATATGGCTCGGCGGGAGCCTCGCCCTCTCGATACGCTTGTATTGGAAGGATGAGTCTCCTGCTTATTTTTTGCTTGTCTTGAGTAAATACAAAAAGAACGGCGCACCCAGCAGAGCCGTCACTATCCCGACCGGCAGACCACCCGGAGGCAGCACTGCACGCGATGCCAGATCGGCAAACACTGCAAGCACTGAACCGCCTATCGCGGCAGTGGGTATCAATATCCTGTGATCGGGACCGAAAATTTTCCTGCAAATGTGCGGCACAACCAATCCGACAAACCCTATTATCCCGCTTACGGCAACCGCTGCCGATGTTATGAGCGATGTGACTGCGATAATAATAACCTTGAGATTCTCGGTCTCGATGCCCAGGTGACGCGCGGTCTCCTCGCCCATGGAAAAAACGTTGAGGTCCCTGGCAAAGGCGAAGAGTGCTATCAGTCCGAATATGGCAAAGGGATAGGCTATGCGCACATAGCCCCATGAGTCGGCGGCATTGAAACTGCCCAACAGCCAGAATATGATGCTTGACTGCACACCCTCCGAACTATGAGGCGCCAGAGCTATCACGAAACTCAGCATTGCCCACAAAAATGAACCAACCACTATCCCGGCCAGCAAAAACGAATGGATCGACACCCGTCCGGCTGAGCGCGCAAGAGCATATACTACAAACATGGCGCCCATGGCAAAAACAAAAGCTACCATGGGCACTCCGTAGCCGTATGCTATTGTGCCCAACCCCAAGATTGTCGCCACGCCCGCGCCGAGTGCCGCACCCGAAGAAACTCCAACGGTGTATGGGTCGGCAAGTGGATTTAGCAGCAGACCCTGCAGTGCTGCGCCCGCCATCGCAAGCAGCGCACCCACGATCAACGCCAGCAGCGCCCGTGGAACACGGATATCCCAGATAATGGCACGATCAGTCTCCCCGACATCGCCAATACTTCCCGCCAGTCCGGGCAAATGTGACCCGACGACACGAGCCACTGTGCCGACTGGAATATGGCTCTGCCCAAAAGATACGTCAAGCGCAAATGCCAGCGCCAGCAATATGAGAAGTGAAACGCATCCAACAAATATGCGTCTGAATATGTGAGAGTCGACTGTCGATTTCATTACAAGCCAAGTATACGCGAGCGCACCGCAAAGATCAATATTTGACACCACCAACCAGTCAGTTATAATAAAAGATGGGACAAGTTGGGAGCAAATATATGGACAATGAACAGATTATCCGTAACCTGCAAAGACGGCTGATGATTGAAAGAATCGTCTTTGCCCTCATCGCAATCATACTCATCGCTATATGGGGCATCGGCAGGCTCCATGGCAATAAATCCGTGATCGTCGTGGACGGCAGGCCTGTGGTGTGCGTGCCCTCCGAACAGGAAGCCAGAGGCGTTATCCAGGAAGTTAAGCGCAAGACCGGCTGTGACCCCGCAGAAATTGAGTTCAAGCAGGAAGTGCGAGTTGCGAGAGCACCCGGCAATGCGCGTCCCGTGAGCCGTCATATGGCCATAAGAGTAGTCCAGCATGTCGTCACACCCGTCGCGCCGAGATGGTCGGTTATAGTGGACGGCAAACCCATTGTGGCAGTGGCTGACCGCAAAACCGCTGGAGAAGTGCTGGAGATGGCTAAAATGAAATTCGGACAGTTGGCAAAAAACCTGGCGGAAGAACCTCAGTTCAAAGAAAACGTGACCGTGGATGTCGCGGCTATAAACCCCGCGCTCTTCTGTAAGACAGCTCAACAGGCCATCAAGCTTATATTCGACTCTACAGAACCCATCAGGAAAGATGCGATATACACAGTCGAAAGCGGCGATGTCGCGTCCTCAATTGCATCAAGAAATCACCTGAGTCTGGATGAACTTGCTTCTCTTAATTCGAATACGGACCTGGTCCATCTGCAAATCGGCGATAAGATCAAGATCAAACAGACTCAGCCTCGAAAAGCGGGACTCACAGTAATTGTCAGAGACCAGAGCGAGCGCATGGAAAAAATCCCTGCACCCATACAGAAAGTCTCCAGCGCGACACTCTTTACAGGCAAAAGCGTGGTGCTCTCACCAGGAACCTCGGGTAAACGTCAGGTGAAAGTCGCCACAATCTACGAAAATGGCAACAAGATCGGAAGTGAAGTGCTTGAAGAAGTGATTCTTAAGGAACCGACACCCCGCAGGATTGCTGTCGGCATCAAGTTACGATAATAAAAGGCTGCATGGAAGGCAAATTCCATGCAGCCTTAACTCACATTTACTCTTTCCTGAACCCGTGGATCACTCCGTTTGGTATGCCGGAGCCGGTGGCGGTAATGGCTTCAGTAAAATCAGAGTTGCTGTAATACTTCGGCTGGTTGAAACTTGTGCCGGGATCATTGCAGATGATATCGTCGGCATCATAACCGATCGCTACAATATAGTGACCACCTGTATAAGTATAACCACGATTACTTAGACAGCCCGCCTTTACCCCCACAATCATGGGACCACCTTCGGCCAGTTCGGCCTTGATCTGCGATATATCCCATATCTCATGAGTCAGGCCACTCAGGCCAAACACGCCTGCACCAGCTTGAAGCAGCAAATCCCAGCCTACTCCACCGGTTCCGCTGCAGTCTGTCGAACGACCCAAATAGGTATTGATGGCGGTGATGTGATCGCAGACATCAGTCAGACCATTGGCATAGCATCCACACATGGACAGAGATGTCGGACCACAGCATACATTGCTTGAGATAACAAAACTGGTGCTGCAAAACTGAGAAGCAAACGTTACATCCAGCAATACCGAATCAGGCAGACCAGCAGGCACTCCCCATACCTGGATCTCGCCTATAAAGAGCCAGTCCTGATCCGTTCCTGAGTTGGTCTTGGTGAGGGTGATTGTCAAACTTGAGGTGGTTGTGTTGCCGTATTGGTTCGTCCATGCGCCACTGCCTTCACTGCCCGGCTCAATGCTTGTCGTCCCTAAAGCTGTGGTCATGCTGTCGGCTGCCCATGTGTCGGCATGGTCTGTGTCGCCTGTGTTATACCGTATGCAACTTATCTCATACCTTGCACCCAGATCAATCGTCAAAGTCACTGTCATCTGCTGACCTGAAGTGCTGTTGCACCAACCTACACAGCCGTCCTCTTTTCGCTGTTCGGGCGAGATGTATGTCAGAGAACCATCTGTGATGTCTGACGCCGATTCGCCTTCATAGGCCAACTTCCCGTCGTTGCCCTCGACACTGATCGTCACCGTTTTGCCGAGAACGATGTTTGATGGTGATACACAATCCGAGGCTGCTGCAGCGGTGCATATCACTGTGAGCAATAGAAATAAACATATTGCCGGTTTCCAGTACACCTTGTTTCCTCCAATACATTAGCACAGCCTCTCTCCCTGTCCGGTATACCGGAACCATGCAACTAATTTTATACATTATATATTATATTTGTTGTATGTGGTTCTCCTTGTTTACTGATAAAAACCGCGCAATACGCCATTTCCTTTATACGCCATTGCAGCAGTCATATCCTCATTGGAATAATTGCACCGCTCTCCATTCATCGTGCCGGGATCGTTGCAGATAATATGATCCTCATCATAACCTATTGCGGCAATATAGTGGCCACCGGTATACGTGTACTTGCGGGTTGTCAAATAACCCGCCTGGACATGAACTACCACAGGCCGACCCGCTGCAAGTTCATCTTTGACACCCTGCAATGTCAGCGTGGAGCGATACACATTGCTCAAGCCAAATGGCCAACCGCGAGCAGCATTCGCTAACTCCGTCAGACTGGTCCCGGATGAGTCGTTGCCGCATGTGTCGCGACCCAGAAATGACCAAACATTCACTATATCCAGATAGGTTGCAGACCTTCCCAATACATAACATGCACACATCGACAACGACGCAGGACCACAACTGCCGTTGCCGCAACTACTGCCGTTGAGTGAGTAAAATTGCTCCAAAAACGGCACATTCAGCAGAACTGAGGTCGGGGGTTCCTCTACAGGCGTCGTAACTACACTGCCATACACCTCGATCTCACCTATAAACATCCAGTCACTATCGGCGCCTGTGTTGGTCTTGGTCAGAGTTATCGTTACTGTTGAAGACTCGACTGCGGCTGCGGCATATTGCGTGGTCCATGCACCAGAAGTGCCCGTATTTATGCTGGTTGTGCCCAAAGAAGTGGTAATCGTATCGGCAGCCATTCCGGCAGAAGGGGTGTTGCCTTTATTGTAGCGAATTGCGGTGATGTTGCAGGCCACCCCCAGATCGATATCCACAACAACAGTCATAGTCCGGCCACTGACACTGTTTTTCCAGCCGACACAGCCGTCCTCCTGCCTTTGGCTGGGGTCGATATACACCAGCGAACCGTCGGTGATGTCCGAAGATGACTCGCCTTCATAGGCCAGGGCCGCATCATTATTTACGACAGCTACGGTCACCGACTTGCCCAAAACAAGATTCGTATCGTTCTGACAAATAGAGGCCGAGGCGATATTCGCCATCACTAGTAAAAATACACATAGAGCGCTGCCAGAATATAACAACCTTTTCAACCGAATCTCCTCAACCACACTACATCCGAACAAGCTTGACACTAATTAACTGATACGGATCAGCTATGTCACCGCTGCAGCTCAAGTAATTATTGGTAGAAGTAACGCAGACCGCCGACGTTGCACGTGCCGCTGCAATCATCCAGGATGGCAGCCAACATATCGTCATTGTCATAGTATATCTGTGTGCCGTAAGAATTTATGGGATCATGGCAAATTATGTGGTCCTCATCATAGCCTATAACAGCCACATAATGTCCGCCTTTCCAATCATATGGACGATTCGACAGATGTGAGCAAACCACATGCACTACCATTGGACGGCCGGCATCCAGCTCGTTCCATATCGTCTGCAGCGTGCTGATGTAAACATATGAGACATTGCCCAGTCCAAAAGGCCAGCCGCGAGCAGCATTCCTGAGCTGAGTCAAGCTGGTGCCGGTCATGTCATTGCCGCATTCATAGCTGTAATCGTATGTGCTTGGATGGCCATGAATGTATGACCACACTTTTTTGATATCGTCGACTACAGGCGCTCTTCCCAGCGTGTAGGCTGCACACATGGCAAGCGACGCAGGACCGCAACTGCCGCCCCCACCATCGGAGCAGTAAGCATCACTGAAGTGCTGCCCCAGGAATGTCACCGGCAGCAATGTGCCGACAGGCGGAGGAGGAACCACTACAACTGATCCATACACTTCTATCTCACCTATAAACATCCAGTCACTATCGGTGCCGGTGTTGGTCTTGGTCAGAGTTATTGTTACTGCTGAAGACTCGACTGCGGCGGCAGCATAGTGCGTAGTCCATGCACCAGAGCTGCCGGTGTTGACGCTCGTTTTGCCCAAGGTTGTGGTAATCGTATCTGCAGCCATTCCAGCAGAAGGAGTGTTGCCTTTATTATAGCGAATTGCGGTGATGTTGCAGGCCACCCCCAGATCGATGGTGACCGCAACAGTCATGGTCCGACCACTGACACTGTTTTTCCAGCCGACACATCCGTCCTCCTGCCTTTGACTGGGGTCGATATATGCCAGCGAACCGTCGGTGATGTCCGAAGATGACTCACCCTCATATGCAAGATTGCCGTCATTATTTACAACTGTTAGGCTGACAGATTTGCCCAGGGCAAGATTCGTGTCGTTCTGACATACAGAGTCAGCCACCACACATGATGTTACCATCAACAGCAATACACATAAAGCACAGAAACTATAAAATATTTTTTTCATCTGAGTTCCCTCATCCACATATCATCAATATACGAATAAGCCCAACCTCTATTGATAAAAACCGCGCAGCACCTCATTGCCATAGTAAGCCATTGCTCCGGTCATATCTGAGTCGGAATAATACTTGTGCTCGCCAAGATATGTGCCCGGATCATTGCAGATAAGGTATCCCGTGTCATATCCGACAGCGGCAATATAATGGCCTCCAGTGTATGAATATCCTCTATTTGACAGATAGCTGCACTGCACATGAACAAGTACCGGCCGACCGGCGGTAATCTCGTTTTTGACGCCCTGAAGAGTCAGTGTGGACTTATACACATTGCTCAACCCGAACGGCCAGCCACGCGCCGCATTTCTCAACTCCGTGAGGCTGGTTCCCGATGATTCGTTGCCACAGGTATCGCGTCCGAGGTATGACCATACATTCACTATGTCCAGATATGTCGGAGTCCTACCCAAAACATAGCAGGCGCACATCGACAAAGATGCCGGACCACAACTGGCATGGCCGCAGTCACCGCCATTATATGTATAAAACTGCTTTAGGAAAGATACGCCGAGAATTACCTGAGTCGGCGGAGGAGGAGGCTCAATGACCGTCCCGTATACTTCGATCTCACCGATAAACATCCAGTTCCTGTTTGCAGCCGTGTTTTTCTTCTTCAACGTAATTGTAACAGTTGAGGTCTCTATAGTAGTCGTCGCATATTGCGTGGTCCAGGCGTTTGGCACTCCATTTACACTAGTGGTCCCAAACGGAGTGGTCATTGTGTCCGCGGCCAAAGTTGACAATGGCAAATTCCCCGGGTTGTAGCGTATCGAGTTTACAGCACAGTTTGAACCCAGGTTTATCTGCACCGTTACCGTCATCGTTCGACCACTAACAGAATTTCGCCAACCCACACAGCCGTCTTCCTGCCGCAAACTCGGCATCGTATATACCAGTGACCCGTCGGTTATGTCGGAAAGTGACTCACCCTCATATGCCAGGTTGGCGTCATTGTTTACTACCGTGACGCTTGGAGTGATGCCCGAAGCAAGATTCGTCACTGGTGAACACCCGCTCTCAAGTGCATCGGAGCTTACCCCGACAGACAGAAGAACACAAATAAGCGCAAGTCTGGGCCACATGTTCATTCCTCCGTATCCGGGCTATTCAATACATAGCCCAGACCGGTTGCTGTGTATGCAGAGAAACCACCATAACCACGAACGCTCGATGCAGTATATTGAGTGAACTGGCAGCACAAACCGGTCAGATCGGTCTGGTTGACTATCTTGAACATAAGGCTGTTTAGACCGGCGTGCAGAGTGATCGCAAATGGACCGTCATCGCCAAATACTACACCGCGACCTGTTGAACAATCACCCTGGTCGATCCGCAAAATCTCGGGAGTTGTATTGTCGGGATCATCACCGTTGAGCCAGACCCTGAACCAATCGTTGCATCCGGCATTCATATAAACACTGGGACCCTCGGTCTGCGACCATATATATAAGTGAACATAGATCACGGCGTGTTCGACATCCGCAGGAGCAAGCACACTGTCGAGAGGAAGTATGTCAAACTGACTCTTCACTCGAGTCCAGGTATTGCCCCCTACTGTATCGCCCGCCTTTGGCGTTGCCGCATACTCGTCAATGCCCGTATATGCCTTTATGAAATCAACATCCAGCAGTTCGTAATCGTTGGTATGGCTCGCATCCTTGAACGGACCCAGAACAAGCCACTCACGAGGATATCTATACTTGCCCGGCAAAGGAAGAGCATGGAATTCACTGCTTGCGTATACCCAATCAGTGTACTCTCTCCTCATATACAAATTGGTCCCGCCTGCTATGCCTCGAACCCGCACTACCTGGCCAACAGTCGGCTTGGTCATCGAGCCGCAATAGACCTTGATCTGAGTGGAGCCTCCATCATTGATGGTGAAATAAGTGGTGCTGCTGCTCTTTACCTTTCCCCACGTCAGCACAAAAAGTCCCCTCGCGTTTTCCTCGGCCAGTGCAGTATTGTTCATGGCATATGCTTCCAACGGCACATATGCCCCGGTCTTTTCTATGGTGCCGATATTGATATACTTGCCGATGGTGTCCTGGGCAATGGTCCCGGAAATAGTAATCTCGTCGCCAATGCCGACACCTTTGGCCGTCAGCGAAGATATATAAAATCTTGCACCCTCTATACGGTTCGCATCCTCGATGTAACCGTAATCAGTGGTTATTCCTCCGGTTCCACCGATTGCCGTGATGCGGACACCACTGAGGTCTACCGCGTCACCTACATTAAGATCCTTTACACCAAGCTGCGCATATGACAATGTCGGTAGAACCAAAAGCCCAACAATTAATACAAATAAAACTGATTTGTGTCGATTCATGTCACGCTCCCATATGGCCGCGCTTATCGGCGCAGCTTTCTGCACTTTCAAGTAACTTCATATCTACCATGCACGCACGCTAAAGTCAAGCCTTTTCAGAAAATAAGACACAATTACGACAAATACCATAACCAAACGCAGGCTAATGAGCCAAGCCAGTGGCGGTGAGCACAGCTAAACCAAATATTCCCTGTTTGTGCGCTTTCTTGAGACCGGCTGACATTTCCTGTGTCGTCTGGTTCATCTGGCGGCTGGTCTCGTTAATCTCCTGCAATGAAGCCCTGAACGCTGGAATATCATTGCTGAGCGGCTCCATCGCTGTAAATGCGGCAGTGAGCCGGTCATTTGTCGTGTCCAGACTCTGCTTCATCTCAGGCAGGATCGTAAACTGCATGCTCATCCCCTTGAGAAGCTCGCGCATTTCACCGAAATCACCCCCGATATCATCGATCCCGGTGCTTACATCCTGCATGCATGTCGAAGCCCTGATAAGACTTGCGTTGGTCTGCTCCATAATCTGCTGCATACCGCTCAATTCGGGAAGCCCGGATGCCATATGCTCCACCGATGCTCGCATACGACGTATCTCACCGTTAATGCCGTAGAGACCGCTCGATACATCCATCAGCATGCCCGCACTGCCAGTCATTGAAGCGTTTGCGCCGATCAGACGCAAATTCATTTGGTCGACCTTCAGATTCATTGCGCTCGATTGATCGAGAGCCTTTTTGCCGGTGTCCGCCATCAAAGGTATATAACGCATATACCTTTCCATCCGTATGATCCCGGCATTTGTCTTGTCCATTGACGACAGTTTGCTCGACATTCGGTTGATATCACGCGCCATGTGTTCAATATTGTTCAGCTTGGATGATACATTCTTGAACTCGGATGCGATGATACTCAATAGATACAGTAGATATATGACACCTACAAGTTTAGCAATAAAAAAGGCCCGGGATATTATCCTCGGGCCTATGGTCGAAATCTTATGGACGATATTAGGCGCGCTCGGGCGCCTCTGTCTGTTTGCAGTATTCATAATCGGCATCCTCCCAGCCCGTGATAGGCATGCAACTTTACCCCTGCACAATGCCTCGAAAACAACACCATGACGCAAAAAAATGGCTCGCCACAAACGAGCCATTTGATTTTATATTTTGGATTTTAGATTGAGTATTTACATTTATTACTTGGATGTGTTGTAGAGCATTTTTTTGGCTAGAGCGGAGTTCGGATTTGAACGCCTTACAGCTCTATACTCCTGCCTGGCCTCTTCATAAAGACCAACCGACTCATATGCCGCCCCAAGCGCAATGTGCGAGCCGGGAAGTGTTCTCTTTATCCTCTGTATCGATGAATAACCATCGGAAGAGAGCACCTGAAACTCAGCCCGCGCGGAATCAGCCCAAGAATCGCTCTCACTGAACCTTACACCGACACGCCAAGCATACCATTCGCCTCTCGCGAGCGGTTTGCGCAGTGTGATAGAGTTCATATTAGTCACGATTTCGCTTACAAGCTGAGATTTTGAATCGTATATGCGGACTCTATAGGAATCAGCCAAGTCTACCTTGGACCAGGTAAGTGTGGGCCTGTCAGACATTATTACCTTGCCTATCGGTGCGACCGGCTTCGGAGCATCCGGGGAAGGTGTATAGCCCGACTCGCTGCCTCGCAGATGCACATCTGCCATAGCATACTGCGCCGTCTTCGCTAACTTCACCTTGCCGGTCCTGAGTTTTTCGTCTATGGAAGCCGCTATCTTGGCCTCAAGAGCCGTCCTCGGAGCACCACTTGCATCAGCCAGAACCATACGCCCATTACTCTTTATTACACTATACTTCCCGTCCCGGAGTATGATACTTGGCCTGGATTCGGGATTGGCGGCGACTGTGTCCGGCTTTGTGGATGGTGCAGTGACATTCGGCTTCACCTCTGCAGCATTGCTGTCGGGCGTTGAGACATTGGGTTTGACATGACCGACTATGGACGGTTTAGACGCCACCATTGTCGGAGATTCGGGCGCTGAAGTAAATGTGCCTATCGCGAAAACCGCTGCCGCTATTACTGCCGCGCCTGCAAAACCCGTGACTACCCGCTTCCAAAGGCCGAAACCCTGACGTGCCGCGTCTCGATTCGACATCGGACGAACCACTATCTTCTCACGAAGAGAGGCATGCGACCGCATCTCACGAATGCGTTCGACATCGCTATAGCAGGCCTCACACAAATTTATGTGCGACCGTATCCACGCCATCTTATCCGGCTCAAGCGTGCCGTCCACAAATGCCGATATATCCTCGTATTCAGGGCAGTCGTCCACACCAAGCAGAGATGCGCCCAACCCGGCGGCAGCCTTTTTCAGCGACAACATATCGCTGACTGCAGACCGGCAATCGGGACACGAGCTGATATGCTCGTCAATCTCAACCATCCTCTCGGGATCGAGCTTGCCCTCAACGTAGATTTTCATTTCTTTTTCATCTATGCATTTCATCGCATTGTACCTACGATTAGTTGAGACGTGTCAAAAATACAAATGTTGCCAGAAAATATATCGGCTTAAGAAACTGTAATTTTTACCGGTAATGCCCCACCCTGACCGTAAAAGGGCAGGAATACCCACGACCATCAGGACATTTCAGATCAACAACAAGTATTGATTCGACCAAAATAACCAATACAATATACTAAACAGTTAATTCTTCATCGACCGAGAGCGCGGATTTCTTTGTCCGGCGGCGAATTCTGCCCCAGGCTTTGAACCGCACACTCGGCACCGCCCTCGCTTGAATGCCAAGCTCATCCGCAGTGATTGCATCCGGCACCGGCAGCTTGTTTATCAACACCGCAAGCTCGCGAGAACTTATTTCCAGAGATTTTGCAACTTCATTCAGCCCGATAGACGTGCCGAGAGCCATGACCTGGTCGCCGGCCATGCCATAGAGCAGCGCTTTGCGCTGTTTGATCGACAGTTGGACGAACTCCTTCCAGAACCAATCTATGACATGGGCAAACCAACCCGAATCAACAACCTGTTTCTCTACGTCGGAGTCAGGCGAGACCAGCCACTCCAATGGCGCACCGCTCTCATCGTCACCGTCAGGCTGAGAATCTATTGAAAGCGGTTCCATACTGCGAATCTGCTTGAGATCGGTGAGGCAGCTCGTGAGCGCATCGATATCAACAGGTCCTCCGCAGCAGTCAAAGACAGCGGCGGCCAGTTCATAAGTAGCCAGTTCCTGGGGATCACGGTTATTGAGATGTTTGCTGCAAAAAGCCGGCTGGTCATCGACTATCTCGCGGCATTTTGCGCTCGCAAGCTTTGATGAACCCTGCCAATCGGCATAACCGCATATTCGCGCGCCGGTCTCGGGGTTTTGCCAGAGTGCAAAGCCTTCGATATTTGCCTTGCCTGAGAAGATTTCAAGCAGCTCGAGTTTGAGATTATACCAAGTCGGGCGCTTGCGGCGGATTGCATCACAGTAGCGGTTGTGGACGGCGCGTCTGATGAATGCCTCGAAATTATCGATTCTTGTTTCGGACTGCCCGAGCTTGAGCATATTTATCTTCGTCCAGATCGCAAGAATGCAGTCCTCCTCGAAGTCCTCGAGGTCGGCAACTTCACGCTTACCGACAGACCTGTGCACGAGGTCCCTGACAACGTCAGAAAGTCTTTCCCAGTATTTGTCGCCGGAAGCGCCCGGAGAGTTTATATATGCCTCAAGCAAGCCTTGTGCGTCCATAAAACCTCATATGGCTGAAATAGTGAAAAGTCCATTACAGATCGCTTTATGCTTTCCACTTTCAACTATCCACTCTCTTTTTACCACGGACATCCGTACAGAGCAAAGCATGCCCAATAGAACGGATGGGCATACTGCTTGCCGTCGATGGCTGCAAGTTGGGCGGATTGAAGTGACTCTATTCTGGTCTCACCATCCGTAAGGTCGCGGTAAAACCCGCCCATTATACTAGACGCGGATTTGTCCGATACCTTCCACAAACCGCCTAATATTGATTTCGCGCCCACCATAGAAAATACCTCTGCGGCACTCGACGGACCTGAGGATATCGGGTCGGAAGAACCAACTGAATCACATGCAGATAATACAACAAGGTTCAAATGCGGATTTGTAACCGATATAAGCTCGTCTATGGTAACACTGCCGTCCGAACCGGCTTGAGATGCCAATTTAAGCTCGAACTTGCCCGGATCGACCTTGTGGTGAGCGGCAATGTGCAGCACACTCGCCCTGCCCGCCTCCTTGAGGAAGTTGGCGCTGGTGGCGTTCTGACCGACATACCAGCCGCTTTTGAGATACAGCGCCTTTATGGTCCTGGCCTCTTCCTGAGCACCCGGCAAGTTGTTGTCAGGGTCGACGAAGATCGCAAGCCAGTCCGACTTTGAATCGATCCGGCTGTCTTCATCAATCAGATTGTCGAGCATTCCATGACCCAGATAGCTGACCCCATACTCCTTGATGAGAAACTTGGGAACATAATCCGCATTCGGATCAGACGGCTCCAGCAGCGCATGCATCGGAATGCCAGCAAGCTCATCCGGCAAGGCGAAATGCAGCGTCTTGGCGCTTTCTATATCCTGCTTTATCGGCGCAATCAATATGTTATATAGCCCCTCCAAGGGCTTGCGGATCTCAGTGAAAGACTGTGACTGCCAGTCATTGATCGGCGGTGTCGGTATGCCTGCGCTCTGGCTGTCTTCGCAATTGTTGAGAGCTGCACGCAGATCGGATATCTGTTTGTCCAGGTCCTGCCGCGAAACACGAATCTGTCTGCATACGGATTTTTCATATTTGCAGATAAATACATACACTGCCGTATCAGTGAACATATACTCCACGACCGTGCCCATCCTGGGAAGCATATCGCGCTTTCTGCATAGATCGAGAGGATCGACAGGCAGCGCATTGAATACCAACGGGTTCTGTTTCCTGAACATCAGGCAAGCATGCCAGAAATCCGCCCAGTTGTCCGCCAATAATCTCTCACCGCCTGAAATACTGTTATCATTGGTCTGGCCGCCGCCGGAAATAATATCAAGTGTCTGCGCAAACTGTGCAATCTTGGGATTTGTGTCTGTCTTCATCCTGTTGATGCGCTCCGGCAGCCATGTGTAGCGCCCCACTTTCTGCAGCAGGGTCTTGGCATCCGCGGGCCTATCCGCAAGCACATATGACGATGCAAGATCACAATAGACGTTCATAATGACGTCGCTGTGGAAAGAGTTTATGGCGGGATCGATTCTGTCATTTGCGGCGTTCGACTCAATTATTCCCAGACTCGTCTCGAGCGTGCTGAGCGCATCGCTATCGCGACCAGCCTTCCTCTGGGCTTCGGCGAGTTTGAGAGAGACATCGCATGCGGCCCATGAGTCTCCTACCTGCGAACTATATCTGATTCGCGCTTCCTGCAAATCAGAGATCGCTTTGTCATACTGCCTATATTTCTCGAACAGAATGCCGCGCGCCTCCAAAACACTTGCGTATGCCCGCCGGTTGCCGGAGCTTCCCAGAATGGGGACAAGCTCCTTAAAACCTTCTATGGCGTTATTGATGTCACCCATTTCTTTGAACGCCGGTACCATATCATATAGAACAATATCTGCAGCCAGTGACATCTTATTTGCCTTCCTTGCTGTCATGGCGGCATCAAGTCTTACTCCCATCGCTTCCTGTGACTTGCCCTGCGCATACAAAGCATCCGCATATTTGCGTAGAGACTCTACCCTCTGAACAACTATTCCGGCAGCAGAATATATATCCGCAATCCTGCTCCAGGCCGAGGCGGATTTATCGTAATTGCCCAACTCGACATAAGCATATGCGCCTTGTTCGGCTTTTGCTTGACGCGCCTTATCGGATGGAGTGTCTTTCTGCAGCCCTGATATGGCGGCCTCACCTGCCGCAGCGGCTGAAATCAAAGCCTTTTCTCGCTTGCGCATCGCCTCGGATGAATACGAACTCTGACGCGCAGCGGCATATACCTCCGAAAGCATTTCATATGTCTTTGCTGTGAGTGTGGCATCGCAAGGAGCCAACTTGGCTTCATTCAGCAGACTCAATGCCCTCGTAATATCTCCGCGGTCTTTACAAAGCTCCGCCACTGATATCAAATTCGTAACAAGTTCGGAGTATGACTTGGTGGCATGCGCCCATGTGCGGAGCTGATCCAACCCATACGCCGTCATCAACTGCAGTGCACCAGATGTGTCACCCGCAGCTCGCGATGCATCACCAGCCCTCATATACTCGCGTCCGGCCAGATCACGATATCGATATCTGCTGGCATCCTGACCGGCAAGCAGCATCCACTGCTGAGCGGCCAGGGTATAATTGTCCATTGCGGCAGAATAACGGCCTGTCTCGAAGTCGAGCCAGCCGTAATCATCATAGACAATGGCGCTCGAACGGATGCAGCTATATGATGTGAATATCAGGGAAGCGGTTTTGTAGCACTCCTCGGCGTCAAGATATCTGGACATGCCGTACAAATAGTGATCGCCAAGCTCCTTGAGCACGACGGCCTCCGAGATGTCCAGATGTTGACCTTGACACATCTCGACCAGCGCAACAAGAGAGTCGACAGCCTGAGTGGGATATGACTCCTTGTAGTCTATTGCATTCATAAACTCGGCTCGTATGCCTTCAAGGGCTTTGGTCTTCTCGTCACGTGTTATGTTCAGAACCGCCTGCTTACCTATTGGCTGAACGGTGGAAAACAACTGCTGCGCAGCATTGACCGAAGGGTTGTTGAGTTTCTTGGCAAGAGCGGGTATTACCGTGTTGATGTTTGTGACATCTATGGGCAGCTCCGAGAGCCTGACCATCCACTTATAGACGATCAGGTCTATTGTAAGCTGGGATGACTCGGTGGTGTTCGTTCTCACGACAGAGTCGACGCGCGCAGGAAGCTGGGCCTTAGTCGCCTGGGTAAGTTGAGCCAGAATCCTGGCCTTCTTTGCAGACGTTTGAGACCAACATGCCCCGGACGTCAATATTGTAATCAGGAGTAGAGTCCCGATGTATTGGGCTATTCTCTTGAAGAACAAAATTCACCCGCCCTGTTATATGATTGGTTGAGCACTTATAGACAGGCCAGATAACCATGTAAGATTTTATCACACTCGGCCGCCTCTTGGGTATGACGAATACAAAGAGTGATTCGTTTCAACGGGTGAATTGAATTGGCTCAGCAGGAGCTTCGCCCTCCCGAAAAATCATATTCGCGCAAAGAAACTTGTTCACACAAAAAAACTTGTGCCGGTTTACAATGAACTGCTGCTTGAGTAACTGCTCACAAATGAAAAAGTGAGCATGCTGAGCAATGTCGAAGCATGCGGGTAATTATATACTGTTGATTACACTTATCCGCACCTTTCGACCAAGCTCAGGATGCTGGGGCGATAGTTTTTTCAAAATGTGTGAGCACTTACATACTTGACTGCAGGCAATGCGGTCGGTAGCATATATGTGTGGATGGCTGCTATTGGAGGAACGCTTAATGCACAGGGTCTTGTGTCTTTCTATCATTGCTTTTTTTGTCTGTATTTGCCCGACGCATGCCGATCCTCTCAGATTCGATTCGATGACAAGGGGCCAGCGCGAAATCTCGCTGCTTATGGGCTACGGTGAAAACCACAAGATCCCCGAAGCGACAAAAGACCGCTTCTCATTCGACACTATTAAGCTCAGATATGGCGTCTTTACCTCGCCAAGGACTCAGCTTGCAGTCAACCTGGGATACGGCAATATGGAAGGTGATGATGATAACTCGGCCTTATGGACGACCGGCAGCTATAGAAGATATTTCCTCGTCAGAGGCCAAACCGCACTGGCATATGACTTTAACATAGGCATATTGCACTTTGGTGACCACATCAGCGAACAGGGAACACGCACAAACTTTACAGAACAGTTGGGACTGGTCTTGCAACACTCGACAGAAACAAGTTCGGCTTATACCATTGAATATGTGTTCTCACACACATCCAATGCAGGCATCAAACTGCCTAATCTGGGGGTCAATGCCAGTATCGTTGCGTTAGGTTACTCGTGGTTCCGCTGATATCAGCCTCTACTGCTTCTTCCAGCGAAATACGATGTGGACAGGCGCCTTTCCCCGCACCACATGGCCACCATCTGAGTTGACCGCTTTTTTACACGGCAGCCTGCGCGACATAAACCTCGCCAGATGCCATATACTGGTCTTGCTCTGCACCAGGAAGATAAAATTCTCGTTGATACCTATCGCCATGCGGGCTGTGATCCGGTTCATGAATGCCAGTGAAAAACCATCCCGCTCAAGCGGGATCAAACGCTGGCCGAGTGCGAGCGCGCTTATACCGGACTGGCCTTTGATCGAACAATAGTCAGTCGAAATGCCGAGAATGCCGTCCTGATTGATCGTGACTATCGCGCGTCCCGTCGTTGCGGAAGAGATTATCTCGCCGTCTTGCTGAACAAAATCGGCAAGACAAAAAGACTGAGAATTATGAAAGCTGCCTGTGCATGCAGCAATGCCCCCAAGCCTCCTCTTTGCCTGCGCAAGGGTCTCGCCATGTGAATTGTAGGCGATGATTGTCTCAATGTGCTCGCAGCGCGGGAGCTGTGTTACCCTGTAGATGCGTTTCCTGTATTTCGTGGTCCAGACTTTGACTTGGTGCGGCGGATGCCATGGTTTCTTTTTGACACTAAACAACTCGGAAGAGTCGCGAGTCGTGGCTCCTATCGCGTCATATAAAGGCGGCTTTGAATAATCGCACTCCATATCCGCATGCAAAACACAACCGGACAATATCAACAAAAACAGTGCGAAAGTCAAACTCAATAAAGAGGTTTTCTTATGCGGGGTCGAACTCAAAACTACTCCTTGGACAATCAGGCTGTTTAATATTATATACGTAAATGCTCATCGGAAAGTGTCACAGGGATAATGCTTGGTTTGACGGGAATAGATTTGGCTCGGCAGGAGCCTCGCCCTCCCGGCATGCCAGAAAAACTCACACAGCACCGAAGATCAGCGCGAATTCCCGGATAACTGAACTCTCGTCACAGGCTTAACCCGGATTATGCACTTACCGCATAAACCGGGTCTCGAAGAGCATTATTTGCGTTCCTCATGAATACTGCGTACTAAGTCGTTCTCTATGGATTTGAGAAACCTGATGTCATCGGAAAGCTTGACCCTCGTTTCGCTGTTCGAGAAATCTTCCAGAGACAGCCAGCCCTCGTAACCGACCTTGTCGAGCACGTGCATTACCCATCGCCACGGCACAAAACCTTCGTTCATCGGAGCGGCAGACGTCCTCCACACCCTCTCGTTATCGGTCTTTTTATGCTCCACCCACGCCATATTCTTGACATGCACATGTGAAAGATATGGACCCAGCAGTTCCAGACCAAGCTGCCAGTTTTCATAACCCTCACAGACCATGTTACCAGGATCATATATCACACCGACATAATCCGGGTCGAAATTCGATACAAACTTGTATGCAAGTGAGGCGCTGGAGCATATGTTGCCGTTATGAATCTCGACGTTTGCCCTCACTTTATATTGTTTTGCAAGGCCCTCGACCTTTTCATAGCCCTCGATGGCCTCCTCGAAAAGATCGTTGTAGTTCAAACTGCCGCTGTAGAGAGGCGGAGACACACGTATGCTGGGGCAATCCATTATCTTCGCGGCTTCCATGCACATTTCGATCTCGTCGAGAAACTTATAGCTCAAATACGTGCCCAGCCCGATTATATCCAGACCATTATCATGACAGAGACTGCGTATATCTGCCGCATCCTTGATTATCGTCTCGATATTCAAAGTCGCCAGATTGGACTGCAGCACCTTTTCAGGCACCACAGGCAACGCATGCACCCGCCACTCGACGCCATCATAACCGAGTTCCTTAAGAATACGCGCAGCCTGCTCAGGACGAAATTCGGGCATCATTACGGTCGATGCTGCGTATTTGAATGCCATTAGTTACCCCTTTTTGGTTTGGTGGTCGGATGGTCCGATGCTGATAGGTGATATGATTATCACACTATCAAAGCTCAAACTATCAAACCTATTTGACAGGCACAACCTTTACCTGCGGACCGGTCGGGCGAATGCTCTCCAGCATATCTTCGAGCAGTTTCGCGGTCTTGTTGGAATCGCCGCCCGTCGTATCGATACAGTTCGCCATCCATGCGCATCCGTTTTTGATGAATATTATCCGATGCACTACCCGGCCAAGCTCGGGCTTGCCGTCAGTCGTGACAAATGCAGGAGACCCCGCAACTGCTCTTCGCTCCCATTTTTGCACATACGGATTATATCTGGCAAATACCTCTGCACTGGTCCCAGAAGCGAGTTCTTTGCAATGGAGATTTACTACAACCGGCGGCATGCCGATAACCAGCCACAAACTATCGGATGACTTCTTGTCGCCCATTTTGCCGGTCTCGTCTTTTACAGACCATCCCTGCGGATAGTTTATCGCAAACCCGTGCTTATCACTCGTGTATGTGGTGTTCGGTTCCATGGGAATGCCGGGACGATTGACAGGCTCGGACGAACCAGCAGGAACAATCGGCTCAACGGACGGCTCGACAGGCTTGGCGGCATGATGCACATTCGAGGACTGTGAGGCGGACCCGACATTTACTTTCGCCGAAGCTGACCAGGTCTGCTCGGCTGAATCGTCTTTGGCAACAGCTTTGATTATGTGCTCGCCTGCTGACAGGGTCGCGGTGTCGATCTCGACTCTGTATGGTCTCGCGTTTGCAGTGCCGACCGACTTTTCATCAACAAATATTTCAACCTCGGCGGCTTTGACGTTTGGCGGCACATTTGCGATCAGCGCCAGAGCACCTGAGACATTCTTGGGAGCAGTCAAGCTGTCTCCAGGACCGATGACAAGCGCACGATTGATCTTACTCGACGATAGCGCTTGAGCAGGCGGCATCATTGGAGCATTCGCCGAAAAAACAGGCGCACACAGACCACTGATTATTGCCACTGATACCAAAACTTGTGTTTTCATATCTACGATTGCTCCTCTACTTATGTATTCCTCAAAATGCTGCGAACTCCCACAGCCACTATTATACAAGACGATTAGGCGATTTTCATGTTCCCCTAACCCGGATTATGCGCTTCCGGGTCTCCGAGAACATTATTCACATTCCTTGTGAATAATGCGGACTAAACATCACCCATCACTTAATACCCTCAACAAAAGAGAAAGTTTCGACAGTTCCTGGTCAAGCTAAGAACAAAATAACAAATCTTGCTCAGTTTAACACCTATCAGGCTGGGGTAAAAGCTACTCGGTGGTTTGCTCGGCTGTATTTTGCAGTTCAGGGATGGAGGGAGGTGTCCGGATGTCCACTCGGCTTAGGGGGTTTGCCTCCATGGACCCCGAAAAGCAGAGAGAGATCGCTCGCAAAGGAGGTCGTGCCGCTCATCAGAAAGGCACGGCACATGAGTGGACTAGCGATGAGGCGCGCGTCGCAGGCCGTAAAGGCGGCGAAGCAAGTCACGGCGGCGGACGAAAGAAGAAGAGTCAGTCCTAAACCGTATACTCTCTTGCTCTTAGCAAATAGCTAATGTGCTATAGACAAACGGCGGATCGGCATTGTCCGATCCGCTGTTTGCCATTTCGTGAGAGAGTTCTGTCCTGGAAATTATTCTACAAATCTCGGCTCAGCAGGAGCTTTGCCCTCCCGATAACCAGCGTGCCGGTAGAGAACAGTTTTAATTTCGCCTTTGCGTTGCGCAATGCATAAGTTGTAAACTGAACATATGCGATCTGCTCAATTAAACACCCTGAGAATGGTCTTTTGGGAGACTACATCTGCCTGTAACCTCAAATGCAGGCACTGCCGCGCGTCCGCAACAAATAACCGCCCATCTGATGAACTCACGCTTCAGCAGAGCCGTGAACTACTGTGCTCAATTGCTGATTTCGCAAAGCCTGTGATTGTCCTCAGCGGCGGTGAACCGCTGGTTCGACCCGACATATACGATATCGCTTCATACGGCACAAAACTCGGACTGCGAATGGTCCTTGCTACTAATGCAACCATGCTGGATGCCGGCTCCGCGAAAATGCTCAAAGAAGCTGGAATCCAGAGGGTGAGCGTGAGCATAGACGGCGCAGACGCGGCTTGTCATGACGCATTCAGAGGAGTCGAGGGCGCATTCGATTCTGCATTCGCCGGAATCGGACATCTTAAAAGTGTGGAAATGCCATTTCAGATCAACACATCAGTCACTCGCGCTAACATCAACCAGCTCCAACAAATACTTGATACGGCTATATCACAAGGAGCATGCGCGTTGCATCTGTTTATGCTGGTGCCGACTGGCTGCGGCAAACAAATCCCGGAAAACGAGACGATAAGCGCAGATGAATATGAGAGAGTGCTCAACTGGGTATACGATTCATCCGAAACCGCACCGATCAACCTCAAGGCGACCTGTGCGCCGCATTATTTCAGGGTCGCAAAACAGAGATCAAGAGTGGAGAGTGGAGAGCCGAGAGCGAAGAGCCATAAAGGACATCCGTTTTCTGCACAGACGAAGGGGTGTCTGGCCGGGAGCACTGTCTGCTTTGTGTCATATAAGGGCGATGTCTACCCTTGTGGATACTTTCCGGTGAGCGCGGGCAGTGTATTGGAACAACCATTGCAGCATATTTGGGAAGAGTCTGAACTTTTCCAACAGCTTAGGGACCCATCGCTTTTGACAGGCAAGTGCGGGGTATGTGAGTTTTCGCGTGTGTGTGGAGGCTGCAGAGCACGTGCATATGCGGAAACAGGAGATTATCTGGCAGAAGAACCTTATTGTAATTACACACCCAACAAACATGCAAGATAGCTGCCTTTTAGAATGTCCGGTTCACAGCAGATTCTTGTATTATTGCCTTGCCTGTCAGATAATGGTGGATAATAGGACGCTATGATCCACCTGGTAGAGTAGACGAGCAGATTCGAGTGCCTTGAGCACGTTAGCGAGATGGTTTCCTCTACCTTGTATGACTAAAAAGAGAC